>NZ_JBVVAK010000390.1:0-1023 GCF_055792825.1 Microvirga sp. GN3 | reverse complement strand
GGCCGCTGCAGCCGCAGCACCAGTTCGATCAGCTCTTCCTTCGTCAGGCGCTGCAAATCAGTGCGATCCATGGCCCCATGGATTCAGGAATTGCGCCTGATGACAAGGGCGTGGGTAATTACAGCGCAGCAGTGCTTTTCCTAATTCTGCTCCTAATTCTGCGCCAAAGCATCTGCGCCGAATTGAGAGTCGGAGCGTTGATAGCTTACTGGGTGCAGTGAATAGCGCGTATATCTGTGGTTGAGCAATAATAACATGCCTTCGAGTTGAAGGCATTGCTGCAACAGACTTGTTAACGTCTTCAGTTAACATTCGCGATCTAAGCTCCTACGCACAATCTGTAGACAAGCGGGAAAATCATCATGACCAGGAAACGCAATTTCCTGTGCACTGGCCTGTGCACGGCAACCCTTCTTCTGGCTGCAACGGGAGCGATGGCTGCACCGGTTGATCGCGTCGGCAACGACAATACGATCAACGGCTCGACGTTCAACAAGGGCGAATCGGCGACGGGACCTCAGATGAACCGGTGCTGGGGGGAGATGGCCTCGCAACTGGCTAAACTCCCGACCGATAGCGCGGTGGGCGCCAATGGCAGCGGAATGGGCATCCACTCCAAGAGCGCTAACACCCCGCAAGACACGTTCCGCGACTCCGCATTTGGTGGGACGGGCCCTCGCCTTGGCATCGGCAACGCCAGCTCCCTAGACGGAGGCCCCCACGGGGTCTCACCGGCGGATGGTGGCAATGGCCAACATGCGATCAACAACGGTAGCACCACGACCGAGGGCGTATCGTTCATCGGCAACGTAGGTTTCTCCCAGTTCGCCGATCCACTGACAGGCGATATTACCACGAACTTTGGTGGAACCGCCGATCCGGTGACAACACTGCATTGCAGCCTAGCCGCTTTTATGCACGAGGCGGTTGGAGAAGGCTGGCGGATGTAGCTTAAGCACTTGAAGCAGCGTAGGATTTAGTTGCTGAGACTAACCCCTGCCACCGATTGCACTGTGCCACACC
>NZ_JBVVAK010000389.1:0-1037 GCF_055792825.1 Microvirga sp. GN3 | reverse complement strand
GCGCCAGGGTCCAGCGCTCGGTGGCAAAGCCGGCCGCCACCGCGCCTCGATCCAGCCGCCGGCCCAGCCGAGCCCAGGCCTTCTCATCGAGGCGAGAGGGAGGCCCGAGGTTGGGCCGCGCGGCAGACACTGGCGCGGCTGACCCCCACGTGCCGGGCGATCTCGGCCTGAGAGAGATGTCCCTGGCGCAACAGCGTCGCGGCCACCAGGCGCCGCTCCTCCATCTGCTCCGGCGTCAGATGCGTCGGACGCCAAACGTTGCCCTCCATCGCGCACCTCCTCACGATGACCGACACCGCCCTATGTTACACCCTCTGCGTGAAGATCATTAGCATCGCTCGAAACCACCCATCCTTCTGTGGCAGTCGTCACACAGGATCTTTGTGACTTGGCGCACAGCCATTCATCGGCGACACGGCTAGATTGAAGGGGTGACTTGTGTTCCTCCCTGACCTAAACGCCTCGGCTCGGTTCCGAGGCGTTCTTTTTTGGCCACGTCGTACAGATGGGCATGAGCCAGGTTGAACCATGCCAACGGCATTTCACTCACGCCTGCCCCTTTCCAGCAGCATGCCTTGATAGCCATCGCGGCTCTCTTTAGGGGAGGGCCAAGCGGCACGGCCACCGGAAATGCGATCTCAATGAGGAGCGCTGAAATTCCGTACCAATGAGCGCTGCCCTTGTATCGTCAGCACTCCACCGGCCACAAAGTCCAGCCTGACATGCTCCGTCCGCTCAAGCGCGACCGACAGTATCCCGGACCGGAAGCCCGGCTGTTCCCACGTTATGAGACGCTCTACAGACTTTGGATTGTTGTCGTTCGATGGTTTCGGTGCGATTGGCCGCTTGTCGATCTGTCGCTTGCACATGGGAGCCCCCCTTTCCCTGTGATCCACTTAACGCACCAACATTGTCCGAAAGTCGCGTCACCAATGGGAATGTGGCAGGCTGTGAGGAGCTCCACCGGCGAGCTCGGCAAAGGGCTGGGCTCAAACCATCTTGTTCTGGGCTGAAGCCCGTGCCGCTTTCGTAAAGAC
>NZ_JBVVAK010000388.1:0-1048 GCF_055792825.1 Microvirga sp. GN3 | reverse complement strand
GCCGAGGTGGGTTTGAATGGCAGCGTCAAGACTGCCCCGGCGCGCCTTCGAGTCAGTGTCTGACATACTGATGTCGGATCCTGTCAGGGATCAAAGAGGCTCTGCTCTGTAGGCTGGTCTGATGAGGTCGGGCAGAGACTGACGCCGGTCAGCTTGCTTTCCGCTTCCGGGTGGCGGCCGCCTTTTTTGCCGATGCAGACCGAGCCGCGGCGGGACGCTTGGCTGAGGCCGCTCCGCCACGAGCACCGCCCTTTTTCGCGGATACATTCGTATCCTTCTTGCCGCGTCCAGAGCCGCTCTTGTTGCCGCCCCCGCTTTCCTTATTGACGGTCGCCCAAGCACGCCGCTCGGCCTCGTTTTCCGGAATACCACGCTTCTCGTAGCCTTCCTCAATATGCTCGGCTTTTCGCTTCTGCTTGTCAGAATAGGCAGACTTGTCACCGCGGGGCATCAGCGCCTCCATGAACCGTACGCGAAATGCATGAGGTCCGGCCCGTTTCCTGTTGACCACAAGGATCATAGAGCTCGGACCTCGTCCATTTGCGGAAAACGAGGAGTCGAAGCATCGGTTTCGGGCCATGCGTTGGACAAGGCAGGTCCTTTCCTGGCCCCGAGTCTGAGACAGGTGCCAAAATCAATTGCACTGCTCTGCAATCCGATCGTGAGGGTCAGGACACCGCTCGATCATCGCTCGGCTTTCGGCTCCAGCCGCGCAAGCTGTTCGGCAACATTGATGGAGAGGGTTGCACCGGAGAACACGGCGGCAACAAGGAGTGAAGCTGACCCATGAGCATGGCTGCCCCTGCGCCCGGTCGATCATAGTGCCCCTAGTAGATCGAGCATAGGTCGTGCGAACGCGGAGAATCGGGCACGAATATGGGAGAAGCAGCTTCTGGAAGGATCTGGGTTTTGCTGAGAACCTATCCGCCGATCAGAGCGCCTCTTTCTTGACTAGATGCAGGTAGGTGGGATCGAACTCGCCGGCCTTCTGCAAGCCCTCCCAGTCCAGCACCTTCAGGGTGCCGCCATGCAACGAGATCAGGTTCTC
>NZ_JBVVAK010000387.1:0-1068 GCF_055792825.1 Microvirga sp. GN3 | reverse complement strand
CGCCGACTTGCACCGCCTGGCCCGCCGCGAGTTCGGCCGCCTGCAGCAACGGCCTGAGCTCATTACCAGCTTCTTTCGGCACGCAGGTCTCTCCGTTGCAGGTCTTTAGTGAAGATCATTAGAGTGTCATGTCCAACTCAGTTCCACCTGCTGGGCCGGAGCACCCAAGTGCAGTTTGAAGGCGAGGCCGGTCATCTCATCCTGCCGGCGGCCCACGTGAGGAACCCGTTGAGACTTCCCGCTTACAGGACGAGGCTCCGCTCGACCTGACGGCCGAACGGACCCAGTATCAGAGCCGCAGCTGATCATCGGCTTGCACACTGCGACCATCCAGTGGCTCATCACCCCGACACCGCTCGATCTAATCGGCATTGCGTTCTAGCACGACAAGATGGCGCGTAAGTTGCAGACGCCGGCCTGGTTCAGTCCCGAGGTCACCAGGCGATCCCAACTATCAGCCGCACATGATGGCCCTTGCCGGCCTACCGTCCTCGCCGGAGGTGGAGGCCACGGATGCGGCCCTTAACAGTCTGATCGACGACTTGGACGATCGTGCTGGCGAGCCCGAGCCGCAATGGACCCGAGTGGCGCGCATCCGTGACATCGGAGCCCGCCTTGACACCGAGACTGAACAGGACCTCGACTGGCACGAGAACTGGGCGGACCCACAGCATGTTGAAGACGTATCTTGTGCACGAGTCCAGAGAAGCAAAGTCGATCCGATTAGCTCAATAACCGCGCCAGCTTGCAAGACCATGCGTGCGGACTTCGGCAGCGGAAATGCTCATGTACCACCGATAGATCATAGTGGAACGGGAAGCTACTCCAAGTGTACACGCCCGAAGTCACGAGGCAGAGTCAATTGCTGTTTGCAGTCACGATCAAGTTGACGTGACATTCTCATCCATTCAGGACCGTCCGACGCTCACATAGGTGAAGCCGTGGCGGCGCATTTCCTCGGGGCGGTAGACATTGCGAAGGTCGACCACCACCGGGGCGGCGAGCGTCGCCTTCAGGCGGGCAAGGTCGAGCGCGCGGAACGTATCCCACTCGGTCACCAGAACCAGG
>NZ_JBVVAK010000386.1:0-1080 GCF_055792825.1 Microvirga sp. GN3 | reverse complement strand
CCGTGGATCACACGCAGGAGGCTCCGCGGGCTGTGCGCGAGTATCTCGCCACCCTGGACGAAGCCGCCTGGGATGCGGCCACCGAGGTTGAGCCAAAGTTCGTCTCACCCTCCGATCCGGCAGCCCAGTGGACCGGAGCACTGCGTGGTCCAGCCTTCTTTGCTTATGCGGACAACGACCTCATCGACCTCAAGGCAGCCGTGATCGTCGACGTGGAAGCGTCCCGGGCGGTGCGGCAGGCGGAGGTGGGCGCCGCCCGCACCATGCTCGAGCGCACGGCTGAGCGCTTTGACCTCAAGCCGGAGCGGCTGGCGGCTGACAGCGCCTACGGCTCGGCCGAGATGCTGCACTGGCTCGTCGAGGAGCAGAAGATCGAACCCCATGTTCCCGTGATCGACAAATCCGAGCGTCAGGACGGCACCTTCGCGCGATCAGACTTCGCGTATGATCGCGAGATGGACACCTACACCTGTCCCGAAGGCAAGTCCCTGACGACCAGCGGCCGGATCGTGAATGAAGGCACGAACAGGCTTTATCTGGGCAGCACCTTTGACTGTGGCCCGTGTCCGCTGAAGGAGCGCTGCTGCCCCAACACGCCAGCCCGCAGGACCCCGCGCAGCATCTATGAGCAGGCCCGCGAGGTCGCGCGCTCATTGAGGGGCACGGCGGCCTTCGAGCGGTCGCGGCAGGGGCGCAAGCGGATCGAGATGGTGTTTGCCCATCTCAAGCGGATCCTGAAGATGGGACGCCTGCGGCTGCGCGGTCCCTGTGGGGCTCAGGTGACCCAAGGAGCCTGAGAAGGCCCGAAGGATACTCCTCACCGCAGTTCTAACCTCAACAAGGCAGGCTGCATCGCTCTCCCAGCCCGTCTGGACGCCGACTTTTTCAACGAAATTGCCATGACCGGACAGAAGCTGGCGGCTATCTTGCCGCCATCTGCACTGAGCCTCAGCCGTGTCGTGCCGCTTCGATCGCGGCCACGTCAATCTTCTTCATTGTCATCATCGCGTCGAACGCGCGCTTGGCCTCCGCGCCTCCTGCCGCCATCGCCTCGGTCAGGACGCGCGGCGTGATTTGCCA
>NZ_JBVVAK010000385.1:0-1113 GCF_055792825.1 Microvirga sp. GN3 | reverse complement strand
AAGGCGACGTGACGGGCTTGCATCCCTGCACCCGCTCTTGGCCACGTGGTCACCCGTGCACGAGGAAAATAGCACGATCTGACAAAAAGAGCTTGTCGAAAACATCCGTGAGGTAGGCACTTTGGCGGATCCGGATCGGCTTCAGCTTCTGTCGTGATTGATCCTGGAGTCGGTCTGCGGTGTCACAGGAAAGGGCACTTCTCTATTCGGCGGTTTAAGGTCAAGCGCTTTCGGGCTGTTTTACCGCTCCGATGTCTGATGTCTCTCGCGGGTCTTGCTTCTCTTCGGGATCAGCTCTCGGGCTCTCCCATGATGGGATCAGAAGAATGAGGCAGCCCAATCTGTTGCGCGTTCTGATCGCGCAAAACGCGATCGACACAAGGGCCCGAGCGAACTCACCTCATCCATCGTCCCGCGAGGGGCGTCTCTCCACCGGCTGGCGGAATCTCGTCTCCCTTTCCGTTCGTGTGACAGGCTGTTCCAACAGGCCGATCAGGCGGGCGCCACGGCACTCTCCTTGGTCCAGCGGAACTCGGTGCCATCGCTCCAGAGGCGGTGCATGATGACGGCCAGCCGACGCGCCAGAGCCACGATGGCCTTTTGCAGGCCGCGCCGGCGGGCCACATTCACGGCCCAGGCTTTCAGCCACGACCATTGCTGCACCCGGGTCAGCAGCCCCTGCGCCGCCTCATAGAGCAGCGCTCGCATCATGGCGTCTCCGCACAAAGAGACCCGTCCGATCCGATGACTCTCGCCGGACTGATTGAGAACCGGCGTGAGCCCCAGAGCGGGGCCGACGGCCTTCGAATTCTTGAACCGCGCCGGAATGTCGATCGTGGCGCTAAAGGCCAGCGACACCACGGGACCGACACCGGGAATGGTCATCAGACGCCGGCAGACGTCATCGTCCCGCACGGTCGCCAACACTTTGCGGTGAAGAGGGGTGAAGCGCTCCCGCAGGCTCCGACGGGCTTCGAGCAGGCAGGCTCTGATCTCAGCCAGCTCCGGCAGGCCGGCCACGAGCTCGCGGATCCGGTCCTCGAACCTGACCTTGCCAACGATCCCAACCTTGAGCCCAAAGTTGCGCAGCAGACCGCGGATGTCGGTCTCAAG
>NZ_JBVVAK010000384.1:0-1116 GCF_055792825.1 Microvirga sp. GN3 | reverse complement strand
ACCTCCGGCACGGTGAGCGGCAACAACCCCGCGGCTTGCACGACGGGGGCTTCTCCCCCCGATGGCGTGCTGGCGCACGACGGTCAGATAGGCATGCGCCAGCATGGATAACGTGATGTGCCGGTACCAGCCCGTCCATGAGCGCACCTCGTACTCGTCCAATCCGGTCTCTCCCTTGGCTTCCTCAAAGCAACTCTCGATCCGCCAGCGCTGCCCCGCAATCCGCACCAGCTCAGAGAGCGGCGTCTCCTCCGGCGAACGGGTGAGATAGAACGTGAACTGATGCGGGCGGCCCTTCCTGCGGCGGATCAGCAGGCCGGTCTTCCAACCCGGCACCGGCGGCGTGCGGTAGGGCAGATACGCCCAATCGTACAGCCGTGGCCCCTTGGCTCCATCGCCGGCGCTGAGCCGCTTCCAGCCGCGGGCCGGCACGTCCTCGAGCCAATCCTCAACGTGCTTCAGCCCAAGCCGCTGGGCCGAGGTCACCGCCAGCACGTAGCCGCGCCCATGCGCCTCGATCAGGCGCCGGGTCTGGTGATCGGCGCCATACACGCAGTCGCCGACCACCCATGTGCACGGCACGCCCGCTGCAAACGCCCGCTTCAACATCGCCTGCCCGAGCTTCGGTTTGGTGGTGAAGCTCACGCTCTCCGGCACGCCCGCTTCCGCGCAGCGTGCAGCATCGAAGGCCCAGGTCTCGGGCAAGTACAGCGCCCGGTCGATCAGCGCATGGCCATGTCGGCTGGCATAGGCGAGAAACACCCCGATCTGAGAATTCTCGATGCGCCCGGCGGTGCCGGAGTACTGGCGTTTGACGCCGGCCGACTTGTCGCCCTTCTTGAGAAAGCCGGTCTCATCGAGCACCAGCACGGCGTCCGGATCGCCGAGATGTTCAACCGCATAGGCGCGCAGATCATCGCGCACTGCATCGGCATCCCAGTGCATGCGGGACAGGAAATCCTGCACGCCATCAGGGCTGGCATCGCCGGCGGCTTCCGCCAGGTGCCAGCCGTTCTTGCGCTCGAGAGGCGAGAGCAGGCCCTGCAAATAGGCCCGGGCGCGGCGGCGTGGTTCGATGCGGCTGAACCGGGGAGCAATCCGGGCGACGAGATCATC
>NZ_JBVVAK010000383.1:0-1122 GCF_055792825.1 Microvirga sp. GN3 | reverse complement strand
TTCTCAAGGCCTGCAATCTGCCGCTCACCGGCACCGGCGTGGTGGATCTCGTGATCACCGATCTCGGCGTCTTTGTCATCGACAAGAAGGGCGGCTCCGGCATGACCCTGATCGAGCTCGCCGAGGGCGTGACGGTCGAGGAGATCAAGGCCAAGACCCAGGCCGAGTTCAAGGTCGCCCTGAACGGAAGCCAGTCCAACGCGGCTTGATCGTTACCGCGCCTTGCACGTCAAGTCAGTTCTCCTTCCTGCAGGCCCCGGGGTAACCCGGGGCCTGTCGTTTATCATGAGTGGCCAAGCGCGGAACTGGGCTCCTGCTGATCCGTTTTTCTTTCCACCATGACGCCATTAAGCCCCGCTACACTTCACCTTTGCATCGATATGCAGCGCCTCTTCTCGGTCGATGGGCCGTGGCCGACCCCATGGATGGAGCGCGTCCTGCCGACCGTTGCGCAGATTGTCGAGCGGGCTCCCGACCGCACGGTCTTCACCCGCTTCATTCCCCCGTTCCGCCCCGAAGACATGCCGGGAACATGGCGCGGCTATTACGAGCAATGGCGTCAGGTCACCCGCGAGTACCTCGATCCGCGACTATTGGAGCTGATGCCGCCGCTGCAGCGGCTTGTTCCACCCGCAGTCGTCCTGGACAAGCCGGTCTATTCCGCCTTCGCCGGCCACAAGCTGCGCGATCTCGTGAGCGAGCGCGGCATCGATACTCTGCTGATCACCGGCTCCGAAACCGATATGTGCGTGCTCGCTACCGTGCTCGGCGCAGTCGATCTAGGATTGCGGGTCGTGATCGTGGCCGACGGCGTCTGCAGTTCATCGGACGAGGGACACGATTCACTTCTGACGCTTTATTCGAGGCGCTACCGCTATCAGGTCGAGACGGTGAGCAGTGAAGTCGTGCTAGACCAATGGCCGTCGTGAAGGATGATTTCTAATGATCTTCACTAAAGACCTGCAACGGAGAGACCTGCGTGCCGAAAGAAGCTGGTCATGAGCTCAGGCCGTTGCTGCAGGCGGCCGAACTCGCGGCGGGCCAGGCGGTGCAAGTCGGCGACTGATCCAGGCAACGCGCTCTCCATGGCTCGCTTGACGCATGCATTACACTGCTCCTCGG
>NZ_JBVVAK010000382.1:0-1142 GCF_055792825.1 Microvirga sp. GN3 | reverse complement strand
GCGATATCAAGGCCGATGGTGGCAATCTCTGGCATGATGAGTGGCTCCTCTCCGGTTCTTGGACATGCCTATTCTGGCACGTCTGACGCTGGTGGAGGGCGCCATCCACGACATCACGTTAACCGACATCGGGTGCATTGAGGCAAACTCGGTTGCCTGAGGGGCTCATGCGGCAATGCACGCCGCGGCTTTCCATTCTGCCATGGCGCTGAGGCGATGCAGATGGGTGGCAAGAGCTGAGCGACGGGAGCGAGGTGGAACCATAAGATTGCGGACAGTCGAGAAGACACTGACGAACCGCTGCAGGCCTCTCGGTGATCGAAAGCCTTGCATCACCCGTTCTCGTCGCCGGAATGGCAGATGCGAATTCTCCGCCCGATTGTTGAGCCCCTTGTGAGAGCGATGTTCGACTTCTGGCATGATTTCGCTGCGAGCGGCCGCGTAGGAGCCGAGCTTGTCGGTAATCATTCGCCGGGGTAGGCAGCCCTGCTTCCGCAAGAGACGCTTCAGCAAACGCTTGGCTGCCTTGGCGTTACGGCGTGCCTGAAGGATCTCATCAAGCACGTAGCCGTCCTGATCAATAGCCCGCCACAGCCAGCGCTTCTTGCCGGCAATGGTGACCACGACTTCGTCGAGATGCCAAACATCGCGGCGGCTCGGCGTCTTACGTTTGAGGCGGCGGGCGTAGTCGGGTCCGAACTTCAGGGCCCACCGCCGGATGGTCTCGTAGGAGATGAGGATGCCACGCTCGAGCAGGAGTTCCTCGACCAGACGAAGGCTCAGAGGAAAGCGAAAATACAACCAGACCGCATGGGCGATGATTTCGGGCGGGAATCGATGGCGTTTGTAGCTGACGGGCTTGCTCATGCCGGCCCGTCTACATGGCTCGCCGTCATACCCGGGTTAACGTGACAACACCCTTTCACTCAGGGATCATACGGATGGCTCAAAAGCACGAGCCAAGCATTGTCATGGTTCGGTCGGATCGACGAAAACGAGCACAGTTATGTGTCGATCCGTGTAATACCAGGTCCCTGAAGGTCTGACTCGTTCGTGATTTCCAGGATTGCGGTGGGTGTGATTCAACTTGGTGAGCCAAGGAGGGTTGCCATGCCGATCCCACTCCGCTCTGACTTCGATGC
>NZ_JBVVAK010000381.1:0-1158 GCF_055792825.1 Microvirga sp. GN3 | reverse complement strand
GGCGGATTCAAATGGTCGTCGCAACACCCTGAAGGAGGAGGTTGCGATGAGCATTCGAAAGCGGCGGTCGGATCGGTCTGGGCGAGCCCCGCTACCGTCACCTGGCCGGCCACCTGTGGCGGGACGCGATGAACGACGCCGGTTCTGGCTGGCGATTGCAAGGGGAATGAGCAGCGAGGATGCTGCGGTCGAGGCCGGTGTGTCACAACCTGTAGGATACAGATGGTTCCGAAAGGCAGGTGGCATGCCCCCGGCGATGTTCCGATCCTCGGCCAAGTCCCTTTCCGGGCGATACCTGTCGCTGCTGGAGCGAGAGGAGATTGCGCTTCTTCGGGTCCAGGGCCGTTCCATGCAGGAGATCGGGCGCCGGCTCGGCCGATCCGCTTCGACGATCTCCCGTGAGTTGCGGCGCAATGCAGCCACCCGCAGCGGCGGGCTGGAGTATCGCGCGACAACCGCCCAGTGGCATGCCGAGCGATCAGCCCGGCGCCCGAAGCCGACGAAGCTTGCCCTCAACGCAACCTTGCGCACTTATGTCGAGGAGAGATTGGCTGGCGTCGTCGTCGCTCCGAGCGGTGTTTCCGTTCCCGGTCCTACTGTCGCCTGGCAGGCCCGCCGGCATGGCCAGCGGCAAGACCGGCGATGGGCCAGAGCCTGGAGCCCGGAGCAGATAGCCCAACGCCTGCCGATTGACTTCCCGGACGACGAGACCATGCGCATCAGTCACGAAGCGATCTATCAGGCCCTCTTCGTCCAAGGCAAAGGAGCGCTGCGGCGTGAACTCACGGCCTGCTTGCGAACAGGGCGAGTGCTGCGGGTACCGAGGGCGCGGGCCCGCAGGCGCGGCAAGAGTTTTGTCGCTCCTGAGATCATGATCAGCCAGCGCCCTGCCGAAGCAACCGATCGGGCGGTGCCAGGTCATTGGGAAGGAGACCTCATCCTGGGCCTTGGCAGCTCGGCGATCGGCACTCTGGTCGAGCGCACGACCCGCTTCACGATGCTGCTTCATCTTCCCCGTTTGGCAGGCCACGGTGATTGGCCGCGCATCAAGAACGGGCCTGCGCTGGCTGGTCATGGGGCAGAGGCTGTACGCGACGCAATCACGCGCACCATCGTCACCTTACCCGAAGAGCTGCGCCGATCACTGACCTGGGATCA
>NZ_JBVVAK010000380.1:0-1165 GCF_055792825.1 Microvirga sp. GN3 | reverse complement strand
CAGCGCAGTTCGTGAAGCCGTTCCGCAAGAGCCACAAAAACGATTTCCACGACGCTGAAGCCATTGCCGAAGCCGTGCAGCGGCCGACCATGCGCTTTGTGCCGACCAAGTCGGTCGAGCAGCTCGATCTGCAAGCTCTCCATCGCGTTCGCTCGCGGCTGGTGAGCCAGCGCACGGCGGTGATCAACCAGATCCGGACCTTCCTGCTCGAGCGCGGGATTGCGGTGCGGCAGGGGCTGCGAACCCTGCGGCAGGTTTTGCCAGACATCCTGGCCAAACGAAGCGATGTCCTCGCGCCGCGCATGGTGTGTTTGATCGAGGGATTGTCGCAGGATTGGCATCATCTGGACGAACGCATCGATACGGTTACGTGCGAGATCGAAGCTCTCGTGGCCGCCGATGAGGCCTGCCAACGGCTGAAGAGTGTGCCCGGCATCGGACCGATCATTGCCAGTGCCATGGTTGCCGCCATTGGGAACGGAGCCGCCTTCCAGCGCGGGCGCGACTTTGGGGCTTGGCTTGGGCTGGTGCCGAAGCAGACCTCAACGGGTGACCGCACGATCCTGGGTCGCCTGTCCAGACGCGGCAACACCTATCTCCGCTCCCTCCTGGTCCAAGCCGCTCGCGTGCTGCTGCGCTGGCCAACCAAGTGGCGCCAGCATAGTTTTGGGGAATGGCTGAACGCCGCCGCAGGACGGCTGCACCACAACGTGCTCGCGGCGGCTCTCGCCAACAAGCTGGCGCGGATTGCCTGGAGCGTGTTGAGTCAGAACCGCACCTATGAACCACGAACAGCGGCTGTGGCAGGGTAAGGTCGCCCCAGTCCGAATCCTGCGTCAGTCGCTTGGAGCTCGCCGAGGTCTGCGAGAGAAAGGCGAAATGGAGAACGGTCGCGCCGTCGCATCTGGGCTCTGGTGACCCAGTTGGCCAGTCAGGGCCGAGAAGCTTATGAGACCAGATGCGCGCGGATATCCATGATGGCCAGGAGCTCGGCTCCGGAAAGGGCCGGATACATTAGCGCAAGACCAACCTCTCTATCTCGAAAGTCTCTTGCGACGCACGGCCGGTCCATCTGGGTCATGATCCACCTCCTGTTCTCAGAAGGGAATCGCACTTCAGACCGGACCGAAACCTCTTGAATCTACCTTTCAGTCCGATGCTCTAG
>NZ_JBVVAK010000379.1:0-1176 GCF_055792825.1 Microvirga sp. GN3 | reverse complement strand
AAGACAAACCCACAGGAGCTGTGACCGCTCAGTCCACAAAATGGACTGTGAGCGAGATCGTCGAGGATCGGACTGTCTCCAAGCACTAGAATTCAGCCCCTGAGCAGAGAACCTCCGGTACAATCTTGCCAACTGAGGTACGGGATGGAACGGCTGCAGGCGAGCTCGCGTTGGATAGCTGAACTTAACCTAGGTTAAGGGAGGCCACGCATGCGCCTCAAACCAAAACAGCTTCTCCTGATCAGTGTCGCGGTGGCTGGCCTCGTCGCCGGGACGCCACAAACGGTACTCGCCCAAGATCAGCCTCGGTCGTCCGAGACCCTCAAAACCGAGAGCACCGGCCCGCAGGATCCGCGCTCCACCGGCTCGGTCGGCCGCTCGGATGCGCCGCTCAGCGACAAGCTCGAACGCACTGATGGTGTAATCCGCCCGCCGGCCAACATCGCCCCCGACATGGCCGTGCGCCCGCCCGTGCCGAACCCGGGCACGACACCGGTGATCCCGGCACCCGGCACGCCTGGCGGCGATCTCACGCTCGACCCGAAATGACAGCGTTTCCCTATGCCCGCCGACCCTGACATCAGTCCCCTCGATCAGATCATGACCCTCGCGCGGGAGATCGTCGACGAATGTCCCTCCTGCGCTGGCAAGGCCTCACAGATCGCCATGTGGGCCCGCGAGATCCGGGAGCGCCGGCCCAGCCGTGACGAGTTAGCGGCCTTGGTGGATGCCACCTGCCCGGGTCTGCCCGAGGATCAGAGAACGCAGCGGATCGAAGGCTTGCGGGCGTTTGTTCGCTTTGCCGAGAGCTGGACCGTCCCCGTGGAACTCGCCTCAGTACAGGATGTTGCCGCGCCATAGCCTAGCCATCGCACTGTTCATTCAGCCACGGTCGCCCCTTCGGATCTGGCTGAGGAACAGCCGGTCGGACGGATCTTCGGCCGCGTGGGCCTGCGGACGGCAGAGAGCGAACAGTCAAGGCCGATTGCCAGTAGGAGAGTTGCCGCGTCCATTCCCTCCCCGACAGAAGATACCTCATGGTCGACCTCGGTTAATGGGATGATCCGGCCGTGCTCCTGCCCCGCTTGTTCGTAAGCTGTGGGGCTTCGAGTCACGCAAGGAGCATGTCCCATGTCACGGTCTTCTTTCTCTGCGGCGATCGCCACCCTCGGCATC
>NZ_JBVVAK010000378.1:0-1190 GCF_055792825.1 Microvirga sp. GN3 | reverse complement strand
AGATCCAGCGAGTAGGACTTGGTCATCGCTCATCTCCTCCCCGAAAGAGGGCTGAGACAAGTGAATCACGAAGCCGCTACGCCGCAAAGCCCCAACGACTCCGTCAGAACTGCCGTTGCTCTAGAGGAACCTCGCGAGACCTCAGTAGAAGGTCATGCGTGCTGTCAGATCCGCAGCAGCCTGACGTGCCAGCACCAGAGATTGGGGCACGCAGGGTTACTACTTGATGCGGCAAGTGTCAGTAAATGTGACGAAACCTTCGTCCGACCGGCTGACCACTTCCAGGCGTTCCTATCCCCGTGAACTTTCAAATAACGAAGAAGTCGTGATAGGTCACTTTGAGGCTTTTAGCTAAACTGGCGAACTTTACCTGTGCCTTGGAGCCAATGCCATCAGGATCATAGTAGAGGATACCCTGCTTGCTATCGTAGATGATGCGATCCTCCTTATCCTGTGCGCTTCTTCCGTTAATGAACATATCAGCCTTGAGCTTCATCGGCTTCGCTGCGCTACCTGCTCCAAGTTTAGTGAAGACCTTGTTGTCGAGCCGGAAACTGTCATCCTTGACGTTGAAATCCAAGATCTTATCGACGTTCCGGTTCTTTTCCAGCTTGGAATCAAAGACAAATGTATCCCGGCCCTTATCGCCGTTAAGGATGTCGTTTCCGGAGCCCCCATAGAGGCTATCGTTGCCTCCCGCACCGAAGAGCCTATCATTGCCGAGGTTTCCTTTGATGAGGTCAGCTTCCGCAGTACCAATGACCCTTTCCCCCACCACATCCTTGATGCTGATGGAAAAAGCGTTGTCGGCCACCAAACCTGCATTGTCACTCGCCCGAACCACGACTTGGTAAGAGGTCGCTTGTTCATAGTCGAGCTTCATCCGATTGGCGACGACCAGTTGTCCATCTCGGATGGCAAAGCGGCCGCCCGCATTGTCGAGCAGAGAAAAGTGCAGCGTTGCGCTATCCACGTCGGATGCGGACAAGTTTCCAATCACGGTGCCCAACGCACTGTTCTCAACAACAACCGCGCTTGTAAGGGAAAGGTTATCAGGAGCATCATTGATGGCCTGCCCCCTGAGAAGTGGTCCTCCCTGATGTATGGCTTTCAAGCCGAATGGAGGACAAGCGAATGAGCAAGAAGAGACACACGGCCGAGGACATCGTCGCGAAACTGCGGCAGGTGGA
>NZ_JBVVAK010000377.1:0-1193 GCF_055792825.1 Microvirga sp. GN3 | reverse complement strand
TGGCCACCTCAAACCGCACCCGAATTTACACTCATTGACGGACGTGACCCGGGCCCCCCCCCCCCCGCTGGCGGCCTTCAACACATCGGCTCATCTCAGCTGCGTTACGACCTGTAGCGATTGGCGGGCCCTGGAAACCGGCCCGGATAGACTGCCCGCCCAGGCTTTTCATCGGACGTTGGCACTCGCTGTACGATCTGCATGGGAGCGAGGTAAGCGTCCGTTTCGTCACCCCTTCGAGCCTATCCTCAGCACAACCTACTTCCGCGGCACCATCGCGATCTCTGAACTCACCGGCGGATGTCCGTTGGCTTGTCTCACGTGATGGCCGTTCACTCGTCGGTATTCACTGATGATATGTTGAGAAATGCAGTGAGCGTGCCGCTGCATTCCAACAAGGTTCTGGATGATTTTGTGCTTCAGAGGCTCTGGCGCGCTCGAGGCAACGACGTGTTGCGCAATATCGCTGAGTTGGCGAACGAGGTCATTGAGCCTTTTGGTCGCCTCGAGCACACCGGTGTCGTCACGCACGGTCCGCAGCGACGGACGAGATGACAGTTGGATCAGGTTCGACATTCACAGACTCGTTAGCCCTGGATGTGGTGACACGAAAGCTTGTCCCTTATAGGAATTAACACCGCTCGCTTGCTCGAAGCTGTTCGGCTGCTAGTCTGGGGCACCGTGCTCTTCAGCTCTCCGGGCGGCATCGTCAACTTAAGCGAATGTCGGCTGTTTGAGTTCGGAACCCTCGCCTCTAAGTCATTGAACATGCACGATCTGCACCAAGCCAAAAGCTCGTATAAGGCACACCAAACCCGTTAAGTTGACGATGCCGGCACGAGGTCACGCGCCGTCCGTCCACGAGCACGGTGCAGGCCCCGCAGGCGCCCTGGTTGCAGCCCTTCTTCGTCCCCGTGAGGTCCATCCTCTCCCGGAGGACGTCGAGTACCGATTGTCGGGGGTCGATCTCGAGTTGCTGTTTCTTGCCGTTGACGACCAGGCGGACCCGTGCCGTCGGCACGACTGGCGGACCGTCCGGTGAAGCGGGTTGAGCGGTCGCCCCGGAGGCGGCGGCAAGGGAAGCCGCTCCTCCGGCCATTTGCAGGATCGAGCGGCGGGACAGTCCGCTCCGGGAGGCGGTGGTTCCTGACGGTGAGCGTGTCTTGCCCGGAGGGGCATCATCATCATGGTCG
>NZ_JBVVAK010000376.1:0-1289 GCF_055792825.1 Microvirga sp. GN3 | reverse complement strand
CCGATCACCCGCATTGCCGTCGCCTTCGAGGCTGGCCGTGACGGCTTCTGGCTCGCCCGCTGGCTGCGGGCGCGCGGCATCGAGGCCTACGTCATTCATCCCACCAGCATCGCCGTCTCGCGCGAGCATCGGCGAGCCAAGACCGACCGGCTCGATACCGCCTTGCTCAAGCGGGCCTTTCTCGGCTGGCTGCGTGGCGAGTCGGATCACTGCAGCATGGCGGCGATCCCGTCTTTGGCGGACGAGGACGCCAAGCGTCCGAGCCGCGAGCGTGAGAACCTGGTCGAGGAGCGCACCCGGCTCGGCAACCGCATGAAGGCAACCCTCGCCCGCTTTGGAATTCGCAGCTTCCGGCCGACACTGCGGACCGCGCCCGAACAGCTTGAGGCGCTGCGCACCCCTGAGGGTGTTCCCCTGCCGCCCAACACCCTGGCCGAGATGCGCCGGGATCTGGCCCGCCTGCAGGTCGTGCGGGAGCAGATCCGGGAGATCGAACAGGCCCGTCTGGAGCGGCTGGAAAGGGCCCCTGGAGAGCAGCATAACACCATGGTTCGGCTGCTGGCCCGGGTGATCGGGCTGGGGGTCGAAACGGCGGACTTGCTCGTCAACGAGATCCTCTCGCGCAATCTGCGCGACCGCAGGGCCGTGGCGCGCTACGCGGGCCTCACCGGAGCGCCGGACGAGAGTGGGGCCAAGCGCCGGGAGAAGGGCTTGGCGAGGGTGGGCAATGCTCGGGTCCGTCGCAGCATGCTCCAGCTCGCGTGGCGATTTCTGCGGTTCCAAGCCGAGAGTGATTTGGCGCGCTGGTACCGGGCCCGCACCGCAGATGGCCGGGGAGCCACGCGCAAGACCCTGATTGTCGCTCTGGCGAGGAAGTTGCTCATTGCTCTGTGGCGTTTGGCAACGACAGGGGACCTGTCGCAGGGGATCATCCTTCGCCCGGCCGCGTGAGGCAAAGACCAAAGAGGCGATCAAGCTTCGGCCGCCAACGGCCGACAATGATCCGAGGTGGCGGCAACCCGACCCAGAGCATGGCCATCCTGCCGTGATCAGAATGGGCCCGCCGCCCCGGAGCTGCGCCAGCGATGCGCATGACTGCATCATGGGCCCGGATCTCAGTGATCCGCCGAATACAAGGGTGCCGGGCGATCGCCCGTGCCAGACGGCCAGCTCCCCTCGGGTTGTTGCATGTCCCGCCTCCGCTAGGTTCCACTCAACTGGAGGACACGCAGACCAAAACTAAAACTGATGAATCAGCTCTTGACTTAAACAGCCCCATACAAGCTCTG
>NZ_JBVVAK010000375.1:0-1335 GCF_055792825.1 Microvirga sp. GN3 | reverse complement strand
ATCCAGTAAGGCATCTCAGTCATGACAACTTTCACCAATGACAAGCAGGCTCCTGCTGAAAGCCTCATTGAAATTGACCTCCCGGTAAGGTCGTCGGGGGTATCCGCGTCCGGCGTTTCGGCGCTAGCGCGCTACTACTTCAATCTCACCAATGGTGATGCCATGATCCGCGACGAAGAGGGCATCGAGGCGTCCAGTGTTCTGGCCGCTGTGGTCGCTGCCATGGAAGCCGTCGAAGAGCTTCGGGCCCAGGATCCCTTGAACTCAAATGAGTGGCAGGGCTGGCGGCTGGAGATTATCGATAGCACAGGTCAGGCGGTGCAGGTCATTCCGCTTGATGTTCTCTCGGCCCATTAGCTCGACGTCAGAACGAATCCTGCCATAAAACACTTGTAGGACGCGCCAAATAGCCTCCTCCAAGGCTCAGCAACTAAGATCCTGAGAAAGCGTTAGTTCCTGGACGGTAGCCATCTCGGCTGCGGATCCGTTTAGCCAGAACAGCTTGGCCGCTGGCCGAGTTGGCGACGTTCTTCCCTGGCGTGGGAGGATGGAGCCATGGTGCGGATTATTTCATTAGCTGTCGCATGTGTTCTTGCTCTCTCTGCTGGAGCGGAGGGCGCAACATCCCGCAAGCGCAGCGCTCCTGCCCAGGTGCGAACGCCACCACCTCAAACTGCGCAAGAACAGGATGAGTTCCGCTCATGCGATGTGGCCGTTCGTGAGTTCGTCCAAGGGCGAAAGGAAGCCGCGGCTCTTGCGGTCAGGGAGGTCAGGGTCGACACCTTGAGGATGACCTTGAACTTCGTCCATCCCTACGGCGAAAGCGGCGACACTCCTCCCAATCTCGCCTTCACCCGAGGCGAGTCCATCGAGGACCGACGGAAGGCCCTGAGCGAGGCGAAGCAGAGAGCGGGGATGCTAACAGAAGCGGCCAAAGCTGGATTTGTCTGGTACGTCATCGTCCTGAGGAAGGAAGGGAGTCCAAGTGAAGAGCGTCGTAGCCCAGCGAGTGCCCAAACCGCCGAAGAGCGCCCATCTTCTGCTGACGCTGTGGTCATGGCCAGCATCGAAGGCCGCTGCATAACGGTGTCTCGGTATGAGGCTATTCCTCTTAGCAGCCTGAGTGAGGAATTGCGGCAGGTACTCGGTCAACGCGGGCTGGAGGCGGCACCGGCTGAGGCTCTCCCGCAATCGCCTCCATCATGAATGCTAAGTAGGTCGCCATAAGACTTGCAACACGAGAGCCGCGGGTGTTCCCTGGGGAGCATGCAACGACATGATCACTCTCCCGAGACATGGCTCGATGAGGCGGATCGCAAGCGGCTTGCTGCCGCG
>NZ_JBVVAK010000374.1:0-1338 GCF_055792825.1 Microvirga sp. GN3 | reverse complement strand
CCACCAATAGTCTGCGACACCTAGAGAGGCCCCCAAGACATCCAGGATGTCATTGGTGTCTTGGGACCTCGTATGGTGAGATATTGCCTAGGTCAGCTCACCTACCACGAGCGACGCCCACGCAGCGAGAGCCAACCAAACACTGGCGAACATCCCTTGTCGGAGCCCACCCAGGCCCCGGCACTTCACCCAGCCCACAATATGCACCCGATGCCACATATCGGTCGTAGCTTGTGGCACTGGTGTTAAGAACAACCGTTCCTTGGGAAGCGACAAGGCTTTGTGCCTGACTACAAGACATCGCAGTGGTCAGCGAACGGCCTTGCGCCAATGCGCCAGAGCTGATGCTGATGAGGCCGATGGCAGCACACACCAGTTTCATATGGTTCATAAACATCTCCATGGATCAGACAGGGCACAAGGTGCCGCAATCTGACTATGGATGCTGTGAAATGCCTCACACCCGCGCACCTTGGGTGATCTCAGCATGACGGCAATACATGAAGTCACCCAAGACATTCAGGATACGATTGGAGATGAGGAAGCCGCACGGTCGGGATGAGTTATGGCGGAGCAATGTCTTGACAAGGTGGTCGTGGAATAGGCGGCACGCAGCTCTCAAGCCCTTAACCTCTCGAAGGCCTTGCCCGTTGCCGACAACGATAGCCAATGGGGCACTGAGGGGTATCGGCTGTTGGAACCCAAACAGGCTCTAAGGTCTCATCCAACGCACATTGACCATTTCCTCCTACATAACGGTCGTAGGTTGTGGGGCCAGGATTGAGGACGATAGCCCCTTGGGCGGCAACCAATTCTCGTGCCCGACCACAGACCATCCGCAAAGTCAAAGGGTGGCTCCGGGCCAGCGTGCCAGAGGCCATGCCCATGAAGACGATAGCAGCACACGTCGACTTCAGGTGTTCCATTGCCGCCTCCAGAGGGGGCACGTTGGAGCAAGGCGCCTGTCAGGATGCGATCAGGTCAGGAGCGACAGCACGGTCGCACAGACATTCATGACCACCACGGTTGCAGCCAGATACTCGGCAACAGGTGGACAGGGCTCAAGGTCAATGTCTGCCTGATTAGGTAGGGCCTCGTTGGAAAGCTTTCTGCCTCTCATGGTCATTGTCCATCACTCCAGTCAGGGATGAGGCGCTCACGACCCAGACAGGATGGCACTGAGCGGCCAGGTCGGCCGTGCTTTCCCGCACCTTGGGGTACAGGATAGTTGTCTCTTAACAGTCTGAAAGACTTGGTGAATTGACCCATCTAAGTGCTGGGATGACACTGACGATGGGCTGGGAAGTTCATTGGTCCTCCCTGAAACTCAGGCTCCCT
>NZ_JBVVAK010000373.1:0-1339 GCF_055792825.1 Microvirga sp. GN3 | reverse complement strand
CCGGGCCCGCGGCATGTGAACGGCCGCATCAGAGGCCGCACACATGTCAGACCCTGACCACGCGCTGCATCAAACCTGAAGATTCTTCTTGCGCTCTAGCGGGCGTCCACACATGTCGCAAATCTTGGCTGCGGACAGAAAGATGCCGGAGTGGCTTGCAACTGCTTATGCGGCGAGCCACTCGAACCGCTCGGCGAGCGACGGTCGCGGATTCCCGGCGCGTTTCGCCTGTCCTTTGCGGATCATGTGGATCATCTCGATCCCGCTGAGAATCGCGCGAGCACTGTCTATGGACTTGAAGCCAAGCATCGGTCGCACTCGGCGCTTGATGCGCCGATGGTCCTGTTCGATACGATTATTCAAGTATTGGCTTTGCCGGATCCGGATCGGCTTGAGCTTACGCCTTGACCGATCCTGCAGTCGGTTTGCCGTATCGCAGGCCAGGATCGCTTCCCGGTTGGTTTGGCTGCCATCGATGACGATCCGTTCCGGGCGGCCATGCCGCTTCAGCGCTTGGCTCAGGAAGCGCTTGGCGGCAGTGAGATTGCGCCTTTCGCTAAACCAAAACTCGACGGTATCGCCGTTGCTGTCGATAGCGCGGTAAAGGTACATCCATCGACCACGGACTTTGATATACGTCTCGTCGACGTGCCACCTGCCAGTGACGGCCCGCTTGCGGAGGTTGAATCGTTCAAGCAACAGCGGCGCATAGCGTACGGTCCAGCAGTGGACGACGTGTGAGAAAATCCTCTGGGAGCTCCAACGTGCTACAATAGCCGGAGCCTTTCCAGGGAGGTCAGGTAATGGACCCTGTCGATCCGCAGGCCTCACGTGAGACGGTTCAATCGTCCTGTTCCCGCTCAGATCCATCACGGCTAAAGCGCGTTCGGCTGGTGCACATTGATCGCCGGCAGCTGTGCTGGACCATGCTCGATGTCGAGCGACTGGTCGACGAGGACCATCCGGTTCGGGCGATCTGGGAACTGGTGGGCCAGCTTGATCTGTCAGCCTTTGTAGACCAGATCGGTTCGCTTGAAGGTGGAGCTGGGCGGCCTGCCTACGATCCTCGGCTTTTGGTGAGCCTATGGATCTACGCCTACAGCCGCGGCATCGGCTCGGCGCGAGAGGTGGAGCGTCGCTGCGAGCATGATCCGGGCTTCCGCTGGCTGACAGGGCTCCTGATCATCAATCATCATACCCTGTCCGACTTTCGCTTGGCCCATCATGACGCGTTGGACGCGGTGTTCACGCAGGTGCTCGGGATCTTGAGTGCGGAGGGGCTGATGACCCTGCAGACCATCATGCATGACGGCACGAAGATCACCGCGCAGGCCGGACC
>NZ_JBVVAK010000372.1:0-1366 GCF_055792825.1 Microvirga sp. GN3 | reverse complement strand
CCGCCACAGGTGGCCGGCCAGGTGACGGTAGCGGGGCTCGCCCAGACCGATCCGACCGCCGCTTTCGAATGCTCATCGCAACCTCCTCCTTCAGGGTGTTGCGACGACCATTTGAATCCGCCCAGTTTGACGGCATCGCGGGGCGGCGCAAGCAGCCAGCGCGTGATGGCCAGCAGCCCGCCGGGGGCGAGATGCCCATAATAAGCCTGAAGTGCTTCCACCGTGTAGAGTGGACTTTCCCCAAGCGCCTGAACACCGGCCGCTGCCGCCGTGAAGGAGTCAAGGAGCGCCAGCTGGATCAAATCCCAACGCTGCCTACTCGCCTCGACAAAGCTGCGGGCTTCGGCGATATGCACTGTGACACCTTCGCGCTGATAGAGCCCGCCGGCCAAAGCCGAGAATGGCCCCCGCACCAAGTCGATCAGGTCGGGGTTGAGCTCAACGGCATCGATGTGCGTTGCGTCATGGTACAGGGCGCTGAGCACGTCGGCGCCTCCTCCCGCCCCGAGGATGAGCGTGCGTGGCATCTTGAGGAGGTGGTACGGCAGTGCTGTGATCTGCTGATCGAGATAGTCGAGCGCACTCTTGTCGCCCGTCAATCGGGTGATGACGGTCAGCGCTTCGGCATCCGTGAAGACACCCAGCTGCGGTGGCGGCTCCGACGTGGCGCCGAGGCTGAGCCCGGGAGCGTAACGGAACGAAACAACCGGGCTTTCGACCACCGTCAGCAGCCCCAGCGGACTAGACCGCTGCGCCAGGACATGGGCATCGGGGGCGGTCAAGGCTACGCTCAGGCCCTTGTACGGTGAGGGCTGGAGCTGCAGCCATGACGGCGGCCAGGCAGCCGACGAGATTACCGCAAGGGCAGCCAACGCAGCAGCCGAACGGCGAGCGCCCCTGTCCCATGCGATCAATGCCGCCGCAACGAAGCCCAGCCCGCCAATGATCCGCAAGCAATCCTGCGGTGGAAGCACGTACAGCAGAGCGACAATCAGCAGCGCACCGGCACCGGCGCCGAGCAGATCCGCGCGATAGATCGCGGCGATCCGTTCGCTGCCCTGGGTGAACGCCAGCCCGATCGCGGCACCAGAGGCAAAAAAGGGCAGGGTCAGCAACAGGCAAATCCGCGCCAGATGAAGCTGCTGGTGAACATCCCAAATCACCTCGAGTGGATTGAACGGCACCCGCTGTGCGAGCGCAAAGCCCCCGACAGTGGAGACCGCGAACAACACGGCGCAGCCAGTGAAGCCGGGGCCAAAGGATGATGAGATGCGTGCTCCTCGTGCGAAGGCCAGGGCCGTGCCGCTGGCGCCAATCCCGAGCAGCGCCACGCTGATGATCATGTAGGCAAAATGGTGCCAGAGCA
>NZ_JBVVAK010000371.1:0-1426 GCF_055792825.1 Microvirga sp. GN3 | reverse complement strand
TTGGCGCGGGGTGGAGCAGCCCGGTAGCTCGTCAGGCTCATAACCTGAAGGTCACAGGTTCAAATCCTGTCCCCGCAACCAACACGAAAAACCCTCGAATGGCTCCGCCTTCGAGGGTTTTTGCTGTTCAGAGCTTGGATTCGATTGGGGCCTCCCAAACAAGGCCCAGCAGCTTCACAGCTACACAGACAGCCAACCAATCCAACAAAAATGCCCTGGATGTGAGAACCACGCCGAACGGAGCCGTGATGGCCAGCCCCATGGTCTTGTCGAGCATAAGAACCTGAACCATTCTGCGGCCCTTCCGTTGTTCTTTGCTGGATTGAAGACAATGGGAGGACCTTATGGTCGATTACAGGAAGCTTCTGGATGCATTCGTCGGAGCCATTGGCCGTCCTGATCATCGGAATCCCGGCCAGTCCAGCCAGGGAGGAGCCAAGCAGCCGACCGAGAAGAACGTGACGCAGATCGCCGGTCAGACACCCGACCAACTCCTCCAGAAAGCCAAGGATTTTGCCGCTCAACATCCCGGCCTGACCCAGACGGCGCTGGTCAGTCTGGCAGGTCTTTTGTTCAAGGGGCGCAAGAAGGGCAAGCTGACCGGCAACCTGGTCAGACTCGGCGGCCTCGCCGTCATTGGCGGGCTGGCTTACAAGGCCTATCAGAACCAGCAAGCCGCCAAGGGACCGGCAGGAGAGGGGACCAGTGCGCCGAGCACTCCGGTAGGCCAGGCCGATGAGGCTGTTGCACAATCCGCTCTGAACCTGCCCGAGGTATCGCGATTTCATCCGGTCTCGCAAACCGAGGACGATGCGCTCCTCTTCCTCCGCACCATGGTGGCGGCTGCTTCCGCCGATGGGCATATCGATCAGGCCGAGCGGTCGCGAATCATCAAGGGAATCGCGGAAGCTGGTATCGATCCGGAATCCAGTCACTGGTTGGACAACGAGATGGCCTCGCCTGCCGATGTCGAGGAGCTTGCCGCTAACGTCAACGATCCGGAAATGGCGGCGCAGGTCTATGCAGCCGCGCGCATCGCCATCGATCCCGACACGATTCAGGAGCGTGAATTCCTGCATCAGCTAGCCGAGGCGCTCGATCTCGATCCGGCCATGCGCTCGCAGATCGACGACACCGCCGGCGCTCTGAGCTAGAGCGCCGGATTGGAAATCAGACTCCTGGGCTTCTGTGCGAGACCGAGCTGTGATTCACTGCTTGGAACGGGAGGTGGATCATGGGTCATTGCTATTCCCTGGATCTACGGGTGCGCGTCGCCGACTTTGTCGAGGCAGGTCATTCCTGCCGGGCGGCAGCCCAGCACTTTGACGTCAGCGAGAGTTTCGCCATCAAGCTGGTGCGGCGAACGCGGGACACCGGCTCGCCGGCGCCGGCCCGGCAAGGCCGCCCGCCGGGAGGCGGCAAGCTG
>NZ_JBVVAK010000370.1:0-1435 GCF_055792825.1 Microvirga sp. GN3 | reverse complement strand
GCCTTGGCTGACGGACAGCTTCGCCCCCTGTGACAGGAAGGCCATTGCCACGACCATGGCATGCCTTTCGATGATCGAGCGAAGTCGACAAGCCGTCACCGGGTGGCTGTGGCGGCCAGCGCGGTCTGGCTCCGAGCCAAACCCACCCGGCACCGTTGCATTAACCTTGGCAGTCTAGTGACGGGCGGCTAATCGAGGAGCCACCCTGTTGTCGATCTTCAAGCGCCGCCGCTTTCCGGTCGAGATCATCCTGCTGTGCGTGCGCTGGTACTGCAAGTATGGGATCAGCTATCGCGATCTCGCCGAGATGATGCAGGAACGCGGTGTCGCCGTTGACCCATCCACCCTCTTCCGTTGGGTTCAGCGCTACGCGCCGGAGATCGAGAAGCGGATCCGACTCTACCAGGGACCTCGCTCAGGCTCTTGGAGAGTGGACGAGACCTATGTGCGGGTCGGCGGCAAGTGGAAGTACTTGTTTCGCGCGGTCGACAAGCACGGTCAATTGATCGCCTTCATGCTGTCCGAGCGCCGAAATACCAACGCTGCTTATCGCTTTTTGCGTAAAGCCATCAAGGCGATGAGCAACTACCCGCCATCATCCATCACGACGGATAAACTGGCGTCGTATCCCAAGGCCATCCTGCACCTGCAAAATGAAGGGTTGCTCTCGAAAGATGTGGAGCATCGCACCTCGAAATATTTGAATAACGTCATCGAGGCGGACCATGGCGCGCTCAAGCGCGTGATCCGACCGACACGTGGCTTCCAGACGATGAAAACCGCGACCGCGACCCTGAAGGGGTTTGAAATCATGCGCATGATCCGCCGTGGTCACTGCATCCAGCGGAAACGTCGAGCGACCGGTGAAATCCGTCTCGTCAATCAGCTCTTCGGTCTTGCTGCGTGAGCAGCTCGTTCGACGAGGTTCGTTATGCCTGGTCCAAGTTACTGCAACAGTGCCGGCCGGACACGACCCGACGTGACCTCTATGATCGTTCCAGACGCCGACAGAGCCGGCATATCCTACCGCGGTAGCGGTTTAGTCCTTTGACCCCGAGCGGACCTTCGTTGGAGCCGTCACCACATCTCCAAAAATGATGTTTAAGCTTGTACTCGTGCCGTGAAGGGGCTGTGTCGGACACCACGACTAAGTTAAGGATGATGCCTCACCTGGACCAGATGAATGAGCAGGAACTAATCGCGGAACTTCATCGTCTCGCGGCCGAATGCGAGAGGCTCGACTTCAAGGTCGCGAACGTCACCCAACAGCGCCGGTTCTGCAAGGATCATCCTGACGCCGGACGGGCCGCTCCGGACGAGCAGACTCTCCTCATCGAGATGAATCGACTGATGGATCGCAGACGAGCCACCGAAGGGCACCTGATGCGGGTCCGAGGACAGCTCCGTCCCCTGAGGCCACATGAGTAATCGTGCC
>NZ_JBVVAK010000369.1:0-1455 GCF_055792825.1 Microvirga sp. GN3 | reverse complement strand
CAGATCTGCAATCATCCCTCGCAGTGGCTGAACGACGGCAAGTGGGCCGAGGCGGACAGTGGCAAGTGGGCTCGCCTGCGCGAGATCGCCGAGGTGGTCGCGGCCCGCCAGGAGAAGATGCTGGTCTTCACCCAGTTCCGCGAAATGGCAGCGCCCCTGGCGGCGTACCTTGGTGGGATCTTCGGCCGAAGCGGGTTGGTCCTGCATGGTGACACCGCGGTCAAACACCGCCGGGCCCTGGTCCGAACCTTCCAGGACGACGAGACCGTGCCGTTCTTCGTCCTGTCCTTAAAGGCGGGAGGCTCGGGGCTGACGCTGACCGCGGCGTCTCACGTCGTCCACTTCGATCGGTGGTGGAACCCGGCAGTGGAGAACCAGGCCACTGACCGCGCCTTCCGGATCGGCCAGACGAACAACGTGCTGGTCCACAAATTCGTCTGCCAGGGTACAGTCGAGGAGAAGATCGACGCGCTGATCGAGGCGAAGAAGGGCCTGTCGGACGATCTGCTGGTCGGTGGAGACGAGATCAACCTGACCGAGATGAGGGACGAGGATCTGCTGCGGATGGTGGCGCTTGATCTGAAGTCGGTCATGGCGGAGTGAGGCGGATGGCTCCAGGGTTTGATGATGGATGGCCCCTCTACGTTCCGGTTGCGGAGCGTCGGAGGCAAGCCGCGCGCGAGCTGGAGAAGCTGCGCAAGAAAGGGCACCCGGTCGCCCCTGTCATCCTCGAGGGGCGCACCATCGCTCGGACCTTCTGGGGCAAGGCATGGTGCGGCAACCTGGAGAGCTATCGCGATTTCGACAACCGCCTGCCGCGTGGCCGTAGCTATGTCCGGCATGGCGCGGTCATCGATCTTCAGATCTCACCGCTGGAGATCAAGGCGAAGGTCAGTGGATCGTCAATCTACAAGGTCACGGTCACCATCACGGCGTTGGCGCCGACGCTGTGGCGGTCGATCTGCACGGATTGTGCCGGCGGCATCGATTCCCTGGTCGAGCTGCTGCAGGGCCGGTTCTCCAAGGGCGTGATGGAGCGGATCTGCTGCCAGGGCAGAGGCCTGTTCCCCCAGCCGTCGGACATCCGGTTCTCGTGCACCTGCCCGGACGGAGCCTCGATGTGCAAGCACGTTGCCGCGGTGCTGTATGGCGTCGGCGCCCGGCTCGATGAGAGTCCTGAGCTTCTGTTCCGGCTGCGTGCGGTGGACGAGAAGGATCTGGTGGCCGATCTTGACACGGCGCTATCAATCTCAAGCCAGACGCTCGATGTCGGAAAGGTCCTGGAGACGGACGATCTCTCGGCCCTGTTCGGCTTGGACATGGCGGGGACCGGAGACGCACTTCCAGGCCATGGTGCTAGGCCAGCTGCCCCCGAGCTCGTGGCCCGAACTGGCCAGAAGCGGACCAGCACAAAGGCGGCGGGACGCAAGGCAGTCGTTCGGTCCCGTCCGGCAC
>NZ_JBVVAK010000368.1:0-1472 GCF_055792825.1 Microvirga sp. GN3 | reverse complement strand
CGGGTGTGGCACAGTGCAATCGGTGGCAGGGGTTAGTCTCAGCAACTAAATCCTACGCTGCTTCAAGTGCTTAAGCTACATCCGCCAGCCTTCTCCAACCGCCTCGTGCATAAAAGCGGCTAGGATGACCTGCACAAACACTAGAGCATTCGACCGAATCCGCGTCGCTCCCCGGACCAGCGCCCTCACACCACCGGCGTTTGGACGGCAGGCTCAGCGGAAGCGGTCTTGCCCTGGTCTGCCGGCAGGGTGAACTGAAACACGGCCCCCCACGGCTCGTTCGCAGATGCCCACAGCTGGCCGCCATGCGCCTCGACGATCGAGCGGCAGATTGCCAGGCCCATGCCCAGGCCGTCCGGCTTGGTCGTGTAAAACGCCTCGAACACCCGCTCCATATTCTGTGGGTCTAGCCCGACGCCGGTGTCGTGCACGGCGAGCAGCACGGCCCCGGATTCATCCAGCCGGGACCGGATCAGCAGCTCGCGTGGCCGCTCCGCCCCCTCCTTCATCGCCTCGAGGCCGTTCAGCACCAGATTCAGGATCACCTGCTGCAACTGCACCCGATCGCCCGCCACGGGCGGGAGGTCAAGCGCCAGCTCGGTCCGCAGCAGGATCCGATGGCGGCGCACCTCGCCCTGGACGAGAGCCACCGTATCCTGGATCAGCTCGTTCAGCTCCAGCCGCGTCGTGACGGTGGCCGTCTTCCTGAGGAGCGCGCGCACTCGCCCGATCACCGCGCCGGCCCGGTGCCCGTCCTGAACGATGCGCTCCAGCGTCGCGCGCACCTCGGCGAGGTTGGGCGGCTGGCGGGCGAGCCAACGCAGGGCCGCGTTGGCATTGGTGACAATGGCGGCCAGCGGCTGGTTGACCTCGTGGGCGATCGAGGCGGTGAGCTCGCCAATCGTCGTCACGCGCGTGACATGCGCCAACTCCGCCTGTGCCTTCTGCAGCGCCTCCTCGGCGCGCTTGCGCTCAGTAATGTCCTCACACGCGACCAGGATGACCGGGCAGTTCTTCAACAGCACGGACCGGGCGGTTTCACGCACCCAAAGCACCGTGCCGTCCTTGCGCACCTTGCGGGCCTCCCAGCTCATCGCCCGGTTGGGTTGAGCGAAGCAGCGGGCGACCAGCCTCTGGACGGCTTCGCGGTCAGGCTCATGGAACACGTTCAGTACCGGGCTCCCGACCAATTCGTCGGGGGTGTAACCGAGCTGCTCCGCCCCAAAGGCGTTCACCGAGAGGGTGATCCCGGCCGCGTCCACCATGAAGTACATGGTTGGGTTGCTTTCGAAGACCGCCTTCCACTTCTCCTCGCTCTCGCGGAGCGCTTCCTCCGCCTGCTTGCGCTCGGTGATATGCCGCCCGACGCCGCGGTAGCCGATAAAGCGCCCCGTCTGGTCAAATACCGGCAGCCCCGAGACGGACACGTAGCGCTTGCCGCCGTCGGGCGTAGGCCGCGCGAGCTCGAAATC
>NZ_JBVVAK010000367.1:0-1516 GCF_055792825.1 Microvirga sp. GN3 | reverse complement strand
GTACCAGCGAACGCACAACAGGATGATCTCGACCGGGAAACGGCGGCGCTTGAATAGAGACAACAGGACGGCTCCTCGACTGGCCGCTCCGGATTACACTGCCGAGGTTAATGCAACAGTGCCCGCTAGGTCGATCCCAAGTATCGCCGGCAATGGATGGCGGGCGTGCGCCGCTTGGCCCGCATGTATTTTGGTGTCAAGCGGATTGACACCGCTGGCCAGGATCCGAACGAGAACTTGGCCGGCTCCGGGCTCTGGACGGGCGACGGGCCCCACACGGAACGAAGCGTCGTGGGCGTCGAGAACCGCGGCCGTCATCACGTTTGCTGTGGACATGATCTGCTCCTTTTGATCTCCGGTCACAAGGTGGGCGCAATGTTCTTGTTTGAAAATCGACAATGATGCACGTACTCCATTCAGAAATGTATGGGCAGGAGATCGCCGGTGGAGTGGAGTGACCTACGCATCTTTCTTGCGATCGCCCGCGAAGGCACGCTCGGGGCTGCGGCGCGTAAACTCGGGCAGAGCCAGCCGACCATGGGCAGACGTCTGCGTGCGCTGGAGCAGGATGTCGGTCACACGCTTTTTCAACGCACAGGCGAAGGCTTCATCCTGACTGATGAGGGTAGCGCAATGCTGTCCCACGCCGAGCGGATCGAGGAAGAGGTGCTGGCAATCCAGCGCCAGCTTTCCGGTCAGGACCGGCAACTCGAGGGAGCCATCCGCCTCTCGTCCTCGGACTGGTTCGGGACCCATATGCTGGCACCTATTCTAGCCGAGTTCGCTGGCTTGCACCCGCGGGTCGTGGTCGAGCTGGTGACCAGCGCGCAGCATTTTAGCTTGCCGCGGCGGGAGGCTGACATGGTGTTTCGGATCCGGCCATTTGACGATCCGGATGTTATCTCCCGCCGCCTCCTGCGCATTCCTTATGGCGTTTACATCAAATCGGGTTTGGAGCACCCGCGTCCTGGCAACGGGATCGGCACGCCGCTGATCACCATGGATACAGCCCTGGCGACCCTGCCGGATGCGGTCTGGTTAAAGCGGATTCTTCCCAATGCTCACATCGTGTCACGGAGCAACAATAGGGACGTGCAGGGGCGGATGTGCGCCCAAGGCGCTGGTGTCGCCGTCCTGCCGCGACCACTGGGCGATGCGCTCCCGGAAGTGGAACGGATCGACCTCGGCGAGGATCCGCCCGACCGCGACACTTGGGTTGGCTATCACCGTGACATGAGACGGTTAGCGCGTCTCAGGGCGCTCCTCAATCTCGTCATTGAGAAACTGGCGGACACGAGCACCAGGGTTTAGTACCTCAATCAGAGCCGGTTGGTGGGCTGGGCTGGAGGCAGGTCCTTCTGGATATGTGGCAGGCTGCTTTGTGCCGCACAATCTAAAGCGTTTTTGGTTTCAGTGTAGGACATAGCCGGCGTGCCTGATCCAGCCTTTGGCATCGTTTGCGGTGATGGTGTCGAGGGCTGGTTTGAGTTCGGCTTCCAAGGCTTCGAGAGTGCGT
>NZ_JBVVAK010000366.1:0-1530 GCF_055792825.1 Microvirga sp. GN3 | reverse complement strand
GAGGAAAACCTGTCAAGACGCACGACGAGATGGAGAGGCCCTGGCAGTTGTGAAGTGATGCATCCAGTACGAACGCAATGGGGTTCAACGGCTCCAGCGCACAGTCACGCGGCTCGTGCCTGGATGCGCTCCTGCAAGCGTTCAAGTTGTGCAACGCAGGGCATGCGCCGCTCCCGATGGTGCTCCTGCAGCCTTCCGATCGTCGCCTGCTTGAACAGCTCGTCCACAGAGCTCTTCCTGACGGTCTCCATGTCACTCTCGTACTCAAAGTCAATGGCGGCGAGGGTCGCCCGGAGCGCTTGCAGGAAGAATTCAAGCTCTAATGGATGCATAGGGGTGATGCCGTTTCCCATGTGCACCGAATGATGTGTCGTGTTGGCAGGCATATGCGTCCTCCAGATGCTCGGGGTCACAGGCGGCGCCTGTTGCTGGCGCAGATAGAAACTCCAAGCCTCGGCCGAACATCCGCTAGGGAAGGGGTCTCAGCCTCTGCCTCATCGACAGGCTGATCGGAAGAGGCCAACCATTCCAGGGCTCGTCTCAGTCCTGGTCCATGGCTCCTGTCGAACGACAGCGGTCATGAGCGATCCTCGCTGACGCCCTCCGCTGGACGCAAGGACAGGCCAGATGCGTGTGGTCCGAGGAAGTAGAGCCGATCGGAATGGATCTCGTCGCACCATTTAAGGCGGCGTGTCAGCTCTTCAAGAAACCACCGCTTGATCCGTCGTTGGCAAGACCGTTTCATGCCTGTCTCCGAGTTGCCCAGAACATTGAACGGTGTGGTTTGGTCGAGGTGTCGATCTCGACTGACCGTTGGCGATCAGATCGAACATGCTCGTCGACGAAGAATGCCGCGTGCCCTTTTTCAATCAGATGCGAATGGGATCGTGGTGAAGCCTCAGTTACTGCACGGGGCCATACATCTCCAAAGCAGAACGAGACGGTCCATTCGCATCCCGTCTGCTTTGGAGGACGATGCTGATCCCTGAGCCGGATTTGCCCGAACATGCTCACCGCAGTATGGTTAACAGATCGCTAACAGGCGCCCGCTCACCGCCATCGACGCTTCCTGACGATTGTTAACCTCCTGATAACCACCTCGGGCGCGGAATGGGCATGCCTGTGAGGGGCGAAAAGCTGAAACGGCTCCAGTTCACTTCCTTTTTGCTGACGACCCTTCGGTCACGCGTGTGCCTGCGTCGGTGCCATGCCCCCTCATGGTCTCTCTGGAGAAATGCCAGCGATGAAGAAACCAAGGCCAAAGCATGCCAAGGCGAAGACAAGATCCAGACAGGGCAGGGTGCTCGTCGTCACCTCCGGCAAGGGCGGTGTTGGCAAAACCACCTCCACGGCGGCATTGGGCGCAGCCCTCGCTCAGAATGGCCAAAAGGTCGTTGTCGTCGACTTTGATGTCGGCCTGCGCAATCTGGACTTGGTCATGGGGGCCGAGCGACGGGTGGTCTTCGACCTGATCAATGTCATCAGAGACGAGGCCAAGCTCGCACAGGCGCTCATCCGCGACAAGCGCCT
>NZ_JBVVAK010000365.1:0-1554 GCF_055792825.1 Microvirga sp. GN3 | reverse complement strand
GAGCGCCTTGATCTTCTCCTGCTCCGCGCGCGTCGGCCCGGGGCGCAGGCCCTGGTCGCGCTCGGCCTGGCGCACCCAGTGCCGCAGCGTCTCGCGCGAGCAGCCGATCTTGGCCGCAATCGACCGGATCGCCTCATACTGCGAGGCGTACTCGTCGCGGTGCTCGAAAACCATCCGGACCGCTCGCTCGCGGACCTCTGGTGAATATGGGGGTGTTCGCTTCGTCATGGCTCCATCCTGTCAGGAGTTGGAGCCTCCGGGAATCCCGGCGCGGTTCACAAACGCCAGCGGCTGCGCATGAGCGCGCCCTGGATCATCGATGGCCCGATCACTCGATTGGCGGTCGAGGCTTACATCGAGACGCAACTCGCGCCGACGCTGCGCAAAGGGGATGCGGTGATCCTCGACAACCTGGCTGCCCACAAGAGCGAGAAGGCCGCTCAGTGTCTGAAGCAACGCGGAGCCTGGTTCCTGTTCCTGCCTGCTTATTCGCCTGACATGAACCCAATTGAACAGGCCTTCGCCAAGATCAAGGCGCACCTGCGCAAGGCCGAAGCCCGAACGTTTGACGCGCTCTGGCGAGCGCTCGGTGACAACATCTGCGATTTGTTTGAGCCGCAAGAATACTGGAACTCCCTCAAAGCTGCCGGCTATACGTCCGTTTAACCGTCCGATTCTCTAAGCTGAGGAAGAGAGAAGCTGAGGAAGGGAGCCGGAGATGAGCCGTCTTCCGGCCACGGGACACGTACTAGAAGGGATAAAATCCGCAGTGACTGCCGTCGGCAGCGTTGACGAAGGTCAGTACCAGTATCCTTCGATACTTAAGGTGTTTTCAGCAGTAAATTAACATATGTAAATTCCCACTCTGTGTTCACTTATCGATAGATATAAGCTTAAATTATCAATCGAGGCATCAGACCACACCTCTATTGAGGTAGTGATTATATCCTTTTGAAGGTTATTCCTCGTCACTCAAGCGGGCCAATATAATTTCTCAAATTATCCATCGAGGACGAACCAGGGATTTTTCCTGGTTGATGCTTAAGTTTTTTGAGTTGTCGAGCGTTCTGGCTCGATGCCGAGCGAGGTTTACACCATGCAGTATCTCAATTGGAACGGGACCTTTATGTTCGACTCATGGGGGGATCATGGCAGCCCGGGTGACCCACCAACCAATAAAATAGGGGGGGCAGCACAGGGCATCACCAATTTTGATACTTGGGGCGATGGCCTCGATGTTTATACGATCTACGGCACATCAGAAGCCGATCTCATCTTTCTGGACAGGGTCATCGGGTATGACACCCCGCGCCTGACCAACGTCACACAGATCAGCGGTGGAGTTGGAAACGATGTGCTTGACCTAACCTCTACACGCTTCACGTATGGAGCAGTAACGCTCGACGGTGGGGCTGGAAATGACTCCCTTCTGGGAAACTCAGGAGCCGACCGCCTTTTCGGACAATCCGGCCATGATCGGCTCAAAGGTTATGGCGGTAACGATTACCTGAGTGGTGGCCTCAACAATGACCATCTGTATGGCGGCCGAGGGAA
>NZ_JBVVAK010000364.1:0-1597 GCF_055792825.1 Microvirga sp. GN3 | reverse complement strand
CGTTCTGGACTGCGATCGCGGGCGCTCGTTGCGTCTGTTTCATCGCGATGAGGTCTGGAATATGGGGAACGCGTTGGCAGGAGTTGGATGGACCGATGGGGGCGATCGTGGCCCCGCCGTTCATGGCGACGCCGCCCGTGGCCGGGGTGCGAGAGCCCAAGCAAGACGGCGGAAGAGGTCGGTTTCGGGACAGCAGGACGCATAGGCCAAGCGGATGCGGCTCGCCGTTTCCTGCACCCGCACGGCGATCTTGATCAGGCGCAACCGCAGCGTCGCGAACTCGGCCCGGGCGAGATCGCAGGCAGCCGGGATGGCATCCCGCACGGACAGCATCAGCCAGTAGGCGGCCGTGTGCAGCACCAGGCGGACCTGGTTGGCCACCGCGCGCCGGCAGGAGGTTCGGTCAGAGGCGAGTTGCGCTTTGTGGAACTTGATCCAGTTCTCCGCCTGGCCCCTGGCGCAGTACAGGCTCTCGTAGATGACGCGCGGGCTGGTCCCGGTCAGGTTGGTGACGACGAAACGGATGTCGAGCCCCAGGCGCGTCGCCTCGATGCGGGCGATCGCGCGACGCTCGCATGACCAGCTCTTGGCCCGGTGTGTCGTCTCCGCAAAATCCCGCACCACCTCGCGATCCTCGATCGCCCGTCGGGTGCGCACCGCATCCGCCACGTCCTGAACTTTGGCGGTAAGCGGCCTCGTGCCAGCCAGCCCGAAGAGGTAGCTGACGCCGCTCTGCTCGCAGAAGTCCATGGCCTCGGGACGGGCGTAATGACTGTCGCCGCGGATCGTGATGCGGGTGAGAGGCCAACGCCTCCGGATGCGCCGCACTAACCGGCGCAGATGCGCCCGCACCTCACGACCGGAGGGCGTCTTGCCCGGCCGCAGCACGATGGCCACCGGTCGGCCCGTCGCCGCGTCGTAGACATGAATGGGGAGAAAGCAGCGCTCATCATAGTGAGCGTTGAACAGCGACAGCTGCTGATGCCCATGCACCACGTCGCAGGTGTCGTCGATATCCAGCACCACGCCGTCCGGCGGGATGGCATAGCTGTCCATCCACTGCTCGATCAGGGCATAGGTCAACCGGATCGCATCGCGCAGGCTCGGGGCATTCTCCAGGCGCGAGAGGGTTGGCTGCGAGGCCAGATCAGTGCCCGTCTCCGGCAAGTGTCCGCAGGCGAGCTTGAACGCCGGATCAGCGCGCAGCGGACCGAAGTCGTTGCAGTCCTCGTAGCCGCACGCGATGGCGAAGATGCGGGCGCGGATCATGTCTGTGATCGCGTGCGTCACGCGGCCTGGATCGCGCCGATCCGGGATGACGCGCGCCAGCCGCTCGGCGATCCCGAGCCGGCGCTCGGCCTGGGCCAAGAGCATGACGCCGCCGTCGGACGACAGGCGCCCACCGTCGAAAGCGGCGGTGATCTTCTTGCGGGACACGGCTGGAAACGGGAACGTCGGGGTTGTATCGTCCATCATGGCGGGTGTGGCACAGTGCAATCGGTGGCAGGGGTTAGTCTCAGCAACTAAATCCTACGCTGCTTCAAGTGCTTAAGCTACATCCGCCAGCCTTCTCCAACCGCCTCGTGCATAAAAGCGG
>NZ_JBVVAK010000363.1:0-1601 GCF_055792825.1 Microvirga sp. GN3 | reverse complement strand
AGAGGCTTGGCCGGGAAGAAGCTCGTCGCAGTGGCCTGCCCGATCGTACCAACCGGGCGCCCTTTGTAGCTGGCCCCGAAGCTTTGCGCCGCATCGCACAGAAGCCACAAGCCCTCGTTGGCCGCAGTGGTCTCAATGCGATGGTAATCAGCCGGTTGGCCGAAGAGGTCGACTGCGATGACGCCGGCGGGATTGAGACCTCGGTCTCTTGCTGCCGTGATGGCTGATTGAAGGCTCGTGACATCAAGGTTGAAGGTGTCCTCGCATATGTCGACGAACATGGGCGTCGCACCGAGCCCGGCGATGGCCTCAGCGGTCGCCGCGAACGTGAAGGCTGGGCAGAAGACAGCGTCGCCGGCCTTTACCCCCTTGGCCCTCAGGATCAGGGCCAAGGCATCGGTGCCATTGCCACAGGAGATGCAGTGACTGGCACCGCAGAACGCGGAGAGATCCGCCTCAAGCCGGGCGACCTCCGGGCCCATGACATACAGGCCGTGCTCGAGCACCCGCAGGATCGCCGCGTCGACCACTTGGCCGAGGAGTCGGCGCTGAGCGGCAAGATCAATAAAGGCAATCGGGCTCGGCATGCTTGCGCTAGCGATTAAGCCAGGAGGCAACACTGCCTGCACGCTCAGGCCTAGCCCAGCGGTTCTGGGCGGGGTTCATCATCGCACTCGCCTCGGCCAGGACTCGCATCACCCGGAGCGCTTCCGCGCCATTTGTTCTTGGTTCACGCCTCTGGGCAATGCAATCGAGAAAATGCTGGCACTCGAGTTTAAGTGGCTCGTGCCCCTCCACCGTAATGGGAAGGGGCTCGGCTCGGATCGCCGCTGGTGTCTCGCCAGCTACATCGACAACGTGCGGGTATAGCAGCAACTTGCGCTGCCACGGTGCGCTGTCGTCAAACACAATCATGGCTTCTGATCCGATGACAGTGAGCCGATGCTCCTTGACAGGATGGAGCCAGGACAGATTGACCTGGGCCTGCTCCCCGGCCGGAAAGGACAAGTGCAGGGTCACCGTATCGGCGATGGTCCGGCGCAGGTGGTAGCCGCCAACCGCGTGAACCTCGCTTGGCGCGGCGCCAACGAGGCTGAGGATGACGGAGACATCATGGGGCCCCAGACACCAGAGCACGTCCTCCTCGCGGCGGATCGCCCCCAGGTTCATCCGGGTGGCCTGAAGGCGCAGGATCCGACCGATGATGCCGGTTGCGATGAGGTTCTGGAGCTTCGCAACGGCAGGATGATACTGGAGAATATGACCGACCATGAGCCGTCGGTCGAGGCGCCGTGCCAAGGCGGTCAGCTCCTCAGCATGCCTGAGCTCGAGCGCGAGCGGCTTTTCGACAAAGACATGCTTGCCGGCCAAGAGGGCACGCCTGGCAAGGTGGTGGTGGGTTGACGGTTGGGTGGCGATCGCCACCGCTTGGATCGAAGGCTCGGCCAGGATCTGCTCAAAGGACAGAGCTCGGCTGCCGTGCCGGGCAACGACAGACTCGACGGCCTCGGAGTGATGATCAGTAACAGCACCGAGGCAGCCCTGTTCGGCAAAGCAGCGGGCCAGGTTCTTGCCCCAGGCTCCGCAGCCGATCACCGCAA
>NZ_JBVVAK010000362.1:0-1602 GCF_055792825.1 Microvirga sp. GN3 | reverse complement strand
CGGCCGCTGCAGCCGCAGCACCAGTTCGATCAGCTCTTCCTTCGTCAGGCGCTGCAAATCAGTGCGATCCATGGCCCCATGGATTCAGGAATTGCGCCTGATGACAAGGGCGTGGGTAATTACGACGGATCGGGCAGCGCACGGCCGTCATCAACCAGATCCGCGGCTTCTTGCTCGAGTGCGGCATTCCAGTGCGCCAAGGACCGGCTGGTTTACGAGAAGCTCTTCCGACGATCCTGGCCCAACGCACGGATGTGCTCTCGCCACGCATGATCCATCTGCTTGAGGATCTCCCAGCAGACTGGCGGCAACTTGATGAGCGCATTGCCGCTAGCACTCGCGACATCGCGACCCTGGCCCGGCAGGATGCGGGGTGCCAGCGGCTGATGGGGATCCCAGGCGTGGGCGTGATCACCGCCAGCGCCATGGTAGCGGCGGTCGGAACTGGAGCCGCTTTCGCCAAAGGCCGCGACTTTGCCGCTTGGCTCGGGCTGGTGCCGAAGCAGATCTCGACCGGGGATCGGACGATCCTGGGCGGTCTCTCCAAGCGCGGGAACCGCTACTTGCGCAGCCTGTTCGTCAGCGGCGCACAAGCACTCCTGCAGCGCCCATGCCACTGGAGCGGGCACGGCTTTGGGCGCTGGCTCCAAGCAGCCGGAGTTCGATTGCATCGCAATGTGCTAGCGATCGCCCTGGCCAACAAGCTCGCTCGCATCGCGTGGGGAGTGCTGCACCACGCGAACGGTTACGATCCAGAGTTTACTGCCGGCACGGTCTGAGCCTGCTCCGACTGCCGGTGTCTTAGCGATAGAGTTCCCGCCGAGGTTCGCGAGAAGGATGTGACAGGATGGATGAACGGTTGCCCGGCGCACCCGAAGCCTGGCTATAAAAATGGCTCGATGAAGCCTTCGTTTTAGGCAGGCCCGGTGCGCGCGGATTCCCATGATGGCCCGGAGCGAGAGCTCCACACGCAGGCCGGATAGATTGATGCGAACCGTCTCTCATCCACCCAGAAACAGCCCTCTTGCAACGCACGGCCGGTCCATAGATTTATAGGTGAAGCCATGCCGGCCCAGGAAGCGCGAGAGCATCGCCGGGGCCGCGACGATCCCATGTTCCTCCCGCAAGCGAGCGGCGAGTTCGGGCATGGTGATGGCGGGCTCGGTCTCGACGGTCTGGATCAGAAAGGTCTCATAGGGCACCAGCTTGCCGCCTCCTGGCGGACGGCCTTGGCGATCCGGTGCCGGTGAGCCGAGGTGGCGCGTTCGCCGCATCAGCTTGATGGCGAAACTGTCGCTGACGCCAAAGTGGCGGGCTGCCGCCCTGCAGGAATGGCCCGCGTCGACAAAGGCGGCGACCCGCACCCGGAGATCGAGAGAATAGCAGTGACCCATGATCCACCTCCCGTGCAAGGGAGGGAATCACAGCTCCAGCCCGCGCAGAAGCCCAGGAGTCTAATTTCTAGTCCGACGCTCTAAGTGTTTAGTCCCGGCATTTGGTGGAGCGGGTCGAGCCTGAAGCGTTGCGGCTCGCTTGTAAAGATCTTGCAGATGTACTCGTAGGGGGTGAGGCCGCGCAGGGTCTTGAGCCGGCGGGCGAAGT
>NZ_JBVVAK010000361.1:0-1623 GCF_055792825.1 Microvirga sp. GN3 | reverse complement strand
GCTGGTAGAACGCAGGATCTCTTTGGTCTGTGAACGTGACATCGGAGGACCTCCCAACAGTATCCATCACGGCACGATGTTGACCGAGGGGGATCCTGCACTCGTGGCCAGCGGCCAGGTAGACTCGCAGATGGAGTAACTCTTAGAAGCAAGCCTCTTCTCGTTTGTGTTCACGCGCACCACGGGCTCAGCAGCACGTCGCCTGACGTCCACGCTACCGACAGTGCGGTACAGGCGATCGCTTGCCGGATCACTTGCGCCATCCTGGGCTCGACGTCGTCGAACCGCTCGAGCCGGTGAACATTGGCCATGAGTTGGTCAATGGTCTGGATCTTCTCTCGCCGCAGCAGGTCCCAGGCCATGGGAGGCAGATAGAGACCGCCAATCGGCCCGGCGCAGATATCATCAACATGGACCATAGGACTCTCCTGCCTCATCGATAAAAAGGACTGCGAGCAATGCTTCTCAACTTCCAGCGAGCGGATTATAGGCGGGCCTCGATGATCAGGTTGAACGGAGTCCGGGTGGCTTGGCGAATGGTTTCGAACCCGGCCGACTTCAGCACGGCTTCGAGCCTGCTCGGTCCTGCTTGGGCGCCGAGGACATGCATTCCCTTCTCCGAGATTGCATGAGCGCAGCACAAGGTCGTCGAGGCCGCATAGTAGAGTCGACCAATCGGGCTGATGTTGTCCTCGACCCGGTCACCGGCATACGGCTCGATCAGCATGATCGCGCCATCCCTGGCCATCGCGGTCCTTGCATGGCGCATCGCATCGACCGGCCGGCCCATATCGTGCAGGCAGTCAAAGAGGCACCGTCAGGTTAACGGACTGATATCACAGAGCCCCACGGACTTATCGCGTCAGAAGCCAGCACCAAGGCCCGTCACCTCGGCCCAGGTCGTAAAGGCCAAGGCTCGGGCCTTGCGGTGATCGGCGGAGTTGGTGTGGGCGGGATGGCGGAAGAGGTTTGCAACCTGATCGTGAACGGAGAGGAAGCGCTGGGCCTGACCCGCTGACTTGAAGCGCTTCATGACGCGCTCACGTCGTCGCGTCGGCTGATAACTATTCTCGGCGCGGTTGTTCAAGCCTTTATGCTGGCGATGCTCCACGCCGGGCATGATCTCTCGCTTTGCGGCACCGTAGCTCGCGAGTTTGTCGGTGATCATCACGCGCGGTGCGGTGCCCTGCTTCTTGAGCAGCTTCCGCAGCAGGCGTTTGGCCGCTTTTGCGTTACGGCGGCTCTGAACCAGGATATCGAGCACGACTCCATGTTGATCGACAGCTCTCCAGAGCCAATGCTTCTTGCCGGCAATGCTGATCGCAACCTCATCAAGGTGCCATTTGTCTCCAGATGCGGGCAGACGCCGGCGGATCCGGTTGGCATAATCCTGGCCGAACTTCAGCGCCCACTGCCGCACGGTCTCGTAGCTGACCAGGATACCTCGGGCGGCGAGCATCTCCTCGACCATGCGCAGGCTCAACGGAAACCGGAAGTACAACCACACAGCATGGCTGATCACTTCAGCCGGGAAGCGGTGGCGGGCATAGCGAGGATGTTGGGTCGATTTCATCCCTCACGTATGCCTCAATCCGGTCACCCTCTGGTTAATCTGACGGTGCC
>NZ_JBVVAK010000360.1:0-1671 GCF_055792825.1 Microvirga sp. GN3 | reverse complement strand
GACCGCATCCTCTCTGATGGCATGGTGGGGCGGCCTCGCGCCGACCCCGAACAGAAGCAAGACTTCGGCGACAGGACAGTCACTCAGGGGATTGACACCCAACGGCCCATTACAGAAGCACTACTTTGGCAGTCCCATCATGGAACCGAGGGTGAAGCGAGCCCGGCAGATCGGACATCGCAGGTGCATGGCGCGCGTCAGATGATCAAGCAGCATGCGCCGGATGGCCGGTAAGCTGGGTTGTGGTGGTGGCCCGCTGGCTTCTCTTTTTTCCCCTTTGACTGCCTGCAAACGCAGATGCTGCAGGAACAGGTAGACAATCAGCGTCAGCAGCGCATGCCGATGCAACCCGCGCCACGAGCGGCCCTCGAAGTGATCGAGACCGAGCTCCTCTTTCAACTGCTGGTGCGCCTGCTCGCACACCCAGCGTGCCTTGATGAGAGACGCCAGCTGCTTCAACGTCGCGTCGGGCGGCAAGTTAGAGAAATAGTATTTGCGCTCGCCTGACGATCGGCGTTCGCCCACCAGCCCGACCTTCTCGCCGGGCAGATGCTGAGTGGCCTGCCTGCCCAGCTGAACCGCCGGTCCATCGGCGACCCGCACGCGCATGGCGGCAAATCTCGCCAGCAAGGGCCCTTTGATGCCGCGCCGCCACGTGATCCGACGCCAATGGGCCTTCGCCAGCACGATCTCGGCTGCCACTGACTCTTGATCCGGGATCAGCGTCTTGCGAGGGCGTCCGCGCGTCATCGCCGAGGCGATCATCTGCACATCAGCTGGGTAGACCTTCTGGATGCGGACTGTTCCGACTGCCCACCACAGGCCTAGAGCGGTGAGCGACTGGCGGAAGGACCCGCTCACGCTATAGCCGGCATCGGCCAGCACCGCCCCGAAGCTCACACCAGCTTGCATGAGCCGCTGGAGTTCCGCCAATGCGATCTCGGGCTTGGAGCGCTCCACCCAGAATGCCTCGGGCACCCCGGCGTGCTGCAGGCGTTCCGGATCCTTAATCCACGTCTCCGGCAGAAACAGCCGCAAGACAAGTGGGATCGGCACCTCCCTCTTGGCAAGCGTGAGCGAGACCAGGCTCTGACAATTGGCGTTCTTGCCCACTATCCCGGCATACTGTGGACCAACCCCAACCGAGTGAGTGCCCTTCTTGAGCAGGGCGGTGTCATCGATCACCAGGACGGCGTCAGGTCCGCCGACAAGTCGGTTGGCCTAGGCCAGGAGCTCGGCTTCGAGCGGTGCCTCGTCCCACGGACCCACGGTGACGAAGTGATGGAGTTGGTCGTAGTCGGCAGGCGCCACCCGAGCCGCGATCAGTTGCAGGCTCTTGCGCGCGCCGGGACCGATCAGGCCTGCCACATAGAGCGGGCACATGCGCCGGCGGGCCGGATGCCGAAGGGGTGTGAGGAAAGGTTCGAGCCAGGACTGAAGTTCGTGTGCCCACGCAACTGAGGTGCTCATGACGACCTCCCGTGGAAAATCCTTCAGTGGAAGAAGTCGGCAGCGCTCCTCAGTTCCTCAGACCTGCCAAAGTAGTGCTAGATGTTTGATCCCGGGGTTTGATGGTGCATTCTTATCGCCGGAATGGAGGGATGCGCTATGGGCCAGGTTCTCCATGGGAGCGCCACAACGACAGAGGCAGTCCGTCGAGCAATACAGCAT
>NZ_JBVVAK010000359.1:0-1681 GCF_055792825.1 Microvirga sp. GN3 | reverse complement strand
TCTGCTCACGCTCGTCGTTGCCACCGCCTAAGCCGGCGCCGCGATGGCGGCCGACCGCGTCGATCTCGTCGATGAAGATGATGCAGGGGGCGTTCTTTTTCGCCTGCTCGAACATGTCGCGCACGCGGGAGGCACCCACGCCGACGAACATCTCGACGAAGTCGGAACCCGAGATGGTGAAGAACGGCACGTTGGCTTCACCCGCCACCGCGCGGGCGGTCAGGGTCTTACCGGTACCGGGAGGGCCGACCAGCAGCACGCCGCGCGGAATGCGGCCGCCGAGACGCTGGAACTTCTGCGGGTCGCGCAGGAACTCCACGACCTCCTGCAGATCTTCCTTGGCCTCGTCGATGCCGGCGACATCGTCAAAAGTGACGCGGCCATGCGCCTCCGTCAGCAGCTTCGCCTTGGACTTGCCGATGGACATCAGACCGCCGCCACCCTGCTTGTTCATGGCGTTGCGCGACAGCCAGACGACGATACCGATCATCAACGCAAACGGCAACAGCGACAGCAGCAGACTGCCGAGCAGGCTCGGCTGCGGCGGCGGCTCGGCTTTGATCACGACACCCTTCTGCTGCAGCTGGGCGATGAGCCCGGCACCTTGCGGAACGTAGGTCGTGACGATGCCGCCGGCTGAACGCTCGGCGATCACCTCCTGCCCCTGGATGGTGGCGGAGCGGATCTCTCCTTGCTCGACGGCCGTGACGAACGCGGAGTAGGGGAGTTGATCAGGTTGCGGTCCCGCCGTGCTCTGAAAATAGAACATCGACAGCAGGGACATGACCGCAGCGGCTATCGCAAAATTGCGAAAGCTGGGTGCGGTGTTGTGGTTGTTCATTGCGATGCTTTCTGAACGGCAGAGTTCTGGCTGAGATACGAGGGTAGCCGCCGGCCCCGATCCTCTTCCTGAGCACTGTCATCTCTGGAAGGTGTTCGGCCCCAGATGGACTCGGTCGAGGTGATCACGCAGAAGCGCCATGTTGCGCAGGTTTGAGCGGTAGAACACGTCACCGACCCAGCCCACAACCGGAACCGCGCTGATAGCGAAGTCAACACCGACATTGCCAACCATGCGCAGGAGCGTCCCGGTCGGCACGCCAACGCGTCGCGCCTCCCAGATCAGGTAGGCCGCCATGCCTTTGGAGGTCAGCGTTCCGATGCCAGGGATCAGGTTCAGCAGCGCGTCGGCGCCAAAGCGGATGTTGGTTCCTGGCACACGGATGGCGCTGTCGAGAACCCGTGCAAGCGTATCAAGCCGTACCCGCGTCTCGGTGGCGCGGAAGGAGGTGCCATTGAAAGGAGATGCGTATGAATAAGGCGTCACAGTGGTCTCCCAGATGCGGAGCGCACATCATGGCGCTCCTCAGGTGAGAGAGTCCGACATCGCAGCCTATAGAAGACTACCAGAGGGGCCCGGACCCCGAGAATTGGCATGTGGGGTTAGAATGACTCCGGTTCAAGAGCTGGGTCCAACCCATTTCCCCCGCTATTTGCCTCGGATCCACCAGCCCGGCAACATTACGAAAGCTTAATGCCAGCATTCAGTACTCATTCACCGCCTTGTTGCATGGATAGGTGGGTTGGTAACCGGAACCGGCTGATATAGGAGGCCTGTGTCCTTCCTGCCGGAGGTCTCCCGTGCCGTTCAAAGCCAATACCGCTCGCCGTCACCGCATTC
>NZ_JBVVAK010000358.1:0-1708 GCF_055792825.1 Microvirga sp. GN3 | reverse complement strand
AAAGCCGGCGAGCCATGCCCGCTGGATGGGGGAGGCTGCACTCAGGACTCGATCGAGGCTGAGCCGGTCGTCGTCTCCGAAGGGCGCGGTCTGGGGCAGAAGGGCTGATGCTGACATGGTTCGAATGTCGCGCGGGGCCCCAGGGCAAGTCAATGGAATGTTCTTTTTAAAGAACAACACCTGATGGAAACTTCTTTCCTCGGGCCCTCAAAAGAGAGAAGAGAATTCTGTTCACCTATGAACATGGGAATATATGACGAGAGCAGATCTTCGTTACACCGTTGTCTCGATCGGTAGAGCCGTCGTGAACTTTACCCGCTCGACACTAAAGCGCGAGCTGACTTTCTTGAGCGGAACGATCCCGATCAAACGCTTATAAAACAAGTCATAAGCCTTTACGTCCGAGACAACGACGCGGAGGATGTAGTCGACATCACCGGCCATCCGGTGGAACTCTACAACCTCGTTCATGGTCGCAATCGCATTGATGAACTGGTCGATAGCTTCCTGGGTATGGTCACCGGCTTCGATGCACACGAAGACCGTCAGGCCGAGTCCTAGCTTGTCCGGATCCAGAAGGGCGACCCGTCGCTGGATCACGCCCTCGGCTTCAAGACGCTGAATCCGCTTCCAGCACGGCGTTTGAGACAAACCGACCCGATGGCCGATGTCTGCAACAGAAAGTGTGCCATTCTGCTGAAGAAGGTCCAAAATTTTTCGGTCGATGCGATCCATCTCTACATCCAGCTTTTTGTCGAATAGAAATTCTCTCGTTCTGGCTTCTGGAGAATAAACTTCTCTACTTGGGATAACTTGCCCTATTGGTCGATCAGCCATCCCTCCGGCTCAGGACGACGTGACCTTGACATCGTTCGTTATTAAGAACAAGTTCGATTTTGCGCTTTGGAGAGTTTGACGATGAGTTTGGGATCAGGAGGCGGAGGGGCCGACGCTTTGGCCCGTGCCATGACGGATGCAGGGCTCCCGGAACGGCTGGCTCTCGCCTCGCGTTCGATTGTGGGCCGGCTGGTCTTTACAACGAGTTTCGGGCTCGAGGATCAGGCGGTTACCCATGCGATCTTCAGAGCTGGCCTCGACATTCACATCGAGCTCGTGACCCTGGATACCGGTCGGCTGTTTCCTGAGACCTACGATCTCTGGGCGCAGACGGAGGAGCGTTACGGCCGCCGGATCAACGCGGTCAGTCCGGATCGCTCCGATCTGGAGGTTTTGGTGGCTCGCCAAGGTATTAACGGTTTCCGTCATTCGGTCGAGGCGCGGAAAGCCTGCTGCGATGTTCGCAAGGTCGAGCCCCTGGGGCGGGCTCTCGCCGGGGCCGCAGGCTGGATCACGGGTCTGCGTGCTGAACAATCGGCCTTCCGTGCTGCCGTGCCGCTGGCGTCTCGGGACGACGGTTATGGCCTGATCAAGGTCAACCCCTTGGCGGATTGGAGCCGCCAGGATCTCGTCAGGTATGTCACTGACAACGCCGTTCCTTACAACCCACTTCACGACCAAGGATACCCGTCCATCGGCTGTGCTCCCTGCACCAGAGCGGTCCGTTTGGGTGAACCCGAGCGTGCGGGTCGCTGGTGGTGGGAGCAGGAGGCCAAGAAAGAGTGCGGCCTGCACCTCGGGCCGACCCATCAAATTCAGGAGCATTCCCATGATCAGCGGGCGTGAGGCAGAAAGCGTGCGCCGCGCAAAG
>NZ_JBVVAK010000357.1:0-1743 GCF_055792825.1 Microvirga sp. GN3 | reverse complement strand
GCGAAGCGGCCGTGCGCACCGTCGTCGATACGGCTCGGCTCACGCCAAGTGTCACCGTCTTCGGCACCATTCTCGCTACCGTCAGCGCCTGAAACCAGCCTCAGCAACGGCGTGGGTAATTACGTTCCAAGCTTTCAAGACGCTCCTGAATACTTATCCCTCGGAGCTCATTAAAGCCAGCCGCCCTGTCGTTGAAATGGACCAGAGCTCTTCAGATCCGATTGCCCCCGCGACACTCAACCCTCACGACATTGCCTTTCGCATCACGGATGAAACTTGGCCTGACGGAAGTCTCCGGCCTTGACCGACCGAGCCGGAAGTTTCCGGATAACACGTTCGCCATCTCTGAAATGCGCAAGGCGAGCTCATCACGAGCCTCATGAAACGCTTCCGGGTTCCGCCTGTTCGGCGGAGGAAGAGGCCTCGCCTCATCAGCAAGAGCGCGCAGCTCGGCGGCGCACGTGTCGAAGATGCTCGTGGCCGATAGATTGTGAGGAAGGTTGAAAAAGAAAGCGCCCCAAAGCCGTGAGGTCGGGGCACATTTCTGTGGACGCTATTTAGTCGGCCCTGAACAATGCCGTTTGTTCAGGCGACAATCGGATTCCAGCGTTCGCGGGAAGTATCCGATTGCGCGGATGAACTGATCAGGACCGCTATGAGCCAAGCGACACAAAGCCTGAGCCAGTTCAGGATCAGCCGCAGATTGTGCCCGGCCGCCACGAGCAGCGCGTTCATTGCGTCTCCGGCTGCTCCGAGCAGGTGATTGCGTCCCAGCCGCCCGTCCGCCTTCATGGCCTCAATGGCTGATCGTCGCTTCAGCTCCCGCTGGATTGTGGGCGTCAGACCCCGCCGCTGTCGCGTGATGAACACCCGTTCCGTCTTGGCGTAGTCATGCCCGCGATAGCCTTGGTCGACGTAGATGCGCGAGGGCTCCATGTCAGTCATGGCCACAACCTGATCCAGGGTCGTGCTGAGCGTATGGCCGTCATACGGGTTGCCCTCCAGGGCCTTGGGGGCGAGCACGAAGCCTTCGCGGTTGGTCACCGCCATCGCAATTTTCGAGCCGAACTCGTACGACCGATGCGCTTTGCCCTTGGCGATGCACACCACCTCGGGCGCATGAAGACTGTAGAGCTTGTTCTTGCTCGTGCGCTCCTGGGTCAGAAGACGCTCCGTCAGCCCCAGCAGACGTGCAAAGCGAAGGGCGAGGCCCTCATCCCCGGCGACTTTGCGGGCGACATCGCGATACACTCGTCCGAGATAAGTCTTCAGCCGCTTGAGCTCCCGTCGCATGCGCCGCGTCTGCCGCGCATGGGCATAGCGGCCCATGTGTAAGGCGGCGCGTTTGGCCAGACGGGTGTGGGTCTGCCGCAGCGTGAGGCCATGCCGCTTGGCCTGCCGCACCAGGGCGAGGAGAGCCTTGAGATAGAGCTTCGCGTCGGTGGGATGAGTGATGGCCTTGGGCTGCACCGTGGTGTCGACGCTGATCCGCTCCAAACTGGAGGGCCGCACGGCGCCCGTGTCGAGCCCGGCCTGGATGGTAGCCGCCAGCAGCGTCTCCAGGCCCTCTGCTCCAAGCCGCTTGCGCCAGCGCGTCAGCGAACTCGGATCGCACGGCAGCTGGCCAGCCCCCACGAGGTGGTCCGGTGTCAATGTTAGTGCATGATCGGTCGTGGCGCTACGGCTGGGGTGGCCGGCGGAGTTGGCCGGGGTTGCGCAGCCGGCCATAGCACTGTCTCGGGT
>NZ_JBVVAK010000356.1:0-1877 GCF_055792825.1 Microvirga sp. GN3 | reverse complement strand
CTGTATTGCTCGACGGATTGCCTCTGTCGTCGTGGCGCTGCCGTGTAGAACCTGCCCCATAGTGCTTCCTTCCACTCATGCGAAAAGATTGCACCATCAAAGTCCGGGATTAAACACTTTAGTCCATGAACCTTGCTCCATAATGGATGCCGGTGGTCCAAACCAATCGAACTTTCGCTTTCGCATCTTCAGCGGGGATCTGAAGCTCAAATTCCAAAGGAATATCGGCCGGCGGGGGGACGACGAGGCGCACGCCGGCTTCCGACAAGTCCCAGATCATGCATTCAATCCGTTCCTGAGCGGTCTCACTCGCAATCCATCCTTCCAGATGCGTGAGATGGCGCTGACTCGATCGGCGCTCAGGTATCCAGTGACTCATGCTTGCGATCCCGCCTTTGAGGAAGGAACTCTCAATATAGAGGGAAGCTGTCGTGAAAATGTTCTTGGCGATCAGATGCCGTCAAATCAGGCAAGTCGAACTCATTGGGATCCAAAAAAATGGCGCCTCCCAAGGGTTGCGCCGAGTTTCGATCCGTAGGGGCAAACCTGGATCGGAGTTGGGATTATGGCTTTATCGTTGAAGCAGGGAAGGGCCTGGTCAATGGTCATGAGAGGTATGGGACACCCCGGAAGAATAAAGCATTTCGGATAGGTGGAATCGGCTCCGTTGCCATGGAGCCATTCGTTCCAAAGGCATGCGCTCAAGAAAATAGTGTGACACTGAGCGCTCTACTTTCAGCCTCATGCAAGCTTCGAACGGTATTCCCTCGCCGCTTGTATTTTTCGCGTCAAAGGAGCGCTTGCCTCCCGCGGCGATGTAGGCAGACCTTGCAGGGATATCATGAACTCTCAAAATCCATTCACAAGACTGAAGGCCGGACTCTCCGGTATTTCGGGGCGCTTCTACGCAGGCATCGCGGCGGGAATCGTTGCCCTGATCGCGCTGTCCATCTACGGGTCGCTCACCATTTCCAGCATCCTGCTCGAGCGGAAGCAATCGGAGCTCAGGAGCCTCACCCAGACTGCCACCACCCTCATCGCAGGTTACGAGGAGCGGGCGAAGAAGGGCGAATTTTCCGTCGATGAGGCGAAGAAGCGGGCGGCCGATGCCCTGCGCGCGATGCGTTACAACGGGAACGACTATTTCGTGGTGCTCGACTACACCAGCTTCGTTGTCATGCATCCCAACAAGGCGACGGAAGGCAAAAACCTCTCCGACATGAAGGACGCCAACGGAACCTACGTCACCCGCGAGCAGGTCGAGGCCGGCAAGAGAGGTGGCGGCTTTGTGAACTTCCTCTGGCCGAAATTGAACGAGACCGTACCCTCGCCGAAGACGGTGTACGCGGTCTCCTTCCCTCAGTGGGAATGGGTCGTGGCAGCAGGCATGTATGTCGATGACCTTGCCATCATCAGCGCCACCTACCGGAACGTGTTCCTCGCCTTCGTCGGTGTCTCCGCCCTGATCCTGCTGGGCATCGCCTTCGGCCTTGGACGCAGCATTTCCCGTCCCATCGGCCGTCTCGTTGAGAACATGCGCTTGCTTGCGGAGGGCGACCTTGGGGTCACGATCGACGGGACCTCTCGATCGGACGAGATCGGCGTCATGGCGCGGCGTATTCAGGTGTTCAAGGATGCGCTCATGGCCAAGAAGCAGGCCGACGAAGCGGCTGCGCGCGAGGCAGACGCCAAAACACGCCGCGCCGAGGCGCTCGACCAATTGACCAAGCGGTTCGAGATGAATGTCTCGGCCCTGACCCGGAGCCTGTCCTCGGCGGCAACCGAGATGGAGGCCACGGCGCAGTCGATGACGGCGGTGGCCGGCCAGACGACGCAGCAATCGGTCACCGTGTCCTCGGCGGCGCAGCAGACCTCGG
>NZ_JBVVAK010000355.1:0-1958 GCF_055792825.1 Microvirga sp. GN3 | reverse complement strand
TCATCTCACAAGATCTTTGGTGACAGCGAACACTGCGCCCATTCGAGCGTTGTGGCTACGGTCCGCAGTGGATGCACAGCCATGCCGCGTTACTATTTCGACATCCGCGAGGGATTGCGGTTTCGTCCCGACAGCGCCGGGGAGGAGTGCGAAGACCTGAGCTCTGCCAAAGGTCATGCTGTGCACCTTGCGGGAGAGATCGCCAAGGAGATGCCGCTGGATCCCTCGAACCATGTCGTCGTCGTCGAGGTCTGCAACGAACACAAAGAGCGGGTGGTAACGGTGACCGTCGCGCTCTGGATCGAACGAACGCAGGTGGAGGACCACCCTGTGCATCCTTGGAGTGCTTAAAGCCGCGACGTCCACAGTCCGCACCGGATCAGGCCCTGTACCCTGGGTCCTGAGCAGCCTCTTGGTAACCAGTTCCATCCTGCATGGCAGCCCTCAGCCATCGGCGGTTCGGTCAGCGCCGTGCGGTTTTGAGCAGCCTTGCCTCCATCTGCTCTTGGAGCCACCGGACTTCGTCTTGCAATTGCTCCAGGCGGACCAGGAGTTCGCCATCGGTCAGCCGAGGGCATGAGGGGCTGCCCGTCTGCTCGGGCAATGCATTGGTGACACTGCGGATCTGTTCGAGGAAGGTTGGCCCGATGTTGGGAGTTGCGAGCCAGGTGCTGTCCGGGATCTCGGCAACCTCGCGGATGCTGGGGCACCGCCCCTTGAACTCGTTGAGGATCGTATGTCTCACCCGAGGCGGAACGACACTCAGAGGAAAAGGCTCATCCCGAACCATGTGTCATCCACAACCTGAGCTGACCTGCAGTTGCAGCGAGACAATCCAGGCTGATCCGAGGCGACACTCAGGCGAATATTGGGTGTCCACGGCTGATCGGATCGACCTGCCAGTTCAAGAGCATCACTTCCTGTAGAACCGCAAATTTCGTCGAGCATTTCTCGATGGAATCTAAACGCGTGCGGCAGGGGCGGCGAGCAGTCCTCATGGTGGAAGGTCTTCTACCAAGCAGCGGAGTGGAGACGCCGTTTCCAGCGCTCATGGCGCGGGAGCTGCGCAGCGGCGGTCTGACGTTTGGACAGTCTGCGACTGCCATTCTTAACCTGTTCCTCCATCCGTGTTGATGCAATGATCTCGGGCTCGGATGCCGGCTTCGACGGATATATGAGCTCTGGGGTTATCGCCGGCGCAACCCGTTGAGGAACTGTCCTTCGCACCGTCCTTGCACGAGCCCGCGGACCGTCACCCTGTGCCGGCTGCGCAATGTCATGGACAGACGTTGCTTCTTCTCCAACGACAGGCGCAATTGCGGTTTGCGACAAGTCTACAGCCGTCACCAGCCCTGCCGTAGGTGCGTCCTCCACGTCTTCGGAAACTGTCGCAGCCAGATCCAACTCCATCTGTTCCCGATGGGCCTTTCCTGAAGCGTGGTTGCGGCGAACAGATTCAATGGGCTCCGACGGGGCCGGCACAGGCGCAAGGATGCTCGGCAGAATGCGAGGGACTGCGACTGACTCAGCCACAGCTCGAGGTTTTTCCTCCTGGAAGACGGTTGCAGGTTGATCGGGTAAGGGTGCGAACAGGCGCCTTGGCGAAAGTTGGCTACGCTGACCTTGAACACGCGACTTCTTGATCTCGACTGAGAAAGGCTTCGAATTCCGCTTCATCTTACGTGCTGATGCCAGAGGCGATGAGGTCATTTGTGAGAGGGCGAGCAGATCCATGCGGCTCTCTGGGGGAACCCTCTACCGGGGAAATGCAATGTTGTCGAACGGTTTAGCACGCCAATTCCCGCGCCATTGATATGCTTTGACGGCAAACCTTCCCGGAGTAACCGGCTCCGTCATGCCTGTATCGCATGTCGGCCCTACACGATTTGCTCTTCTTTTGTGCAGTGCACAGGCATATCTGCTGCATTGCAAGACAGATATGCCGATCACCGCTGACG
>NZ_JBVVAK010000354.1:0-1973 GCF_055792825.1 Microvirga sp. GN3 | reverse complement strand
GGCAGAGCGCCAGCTTCTGCTTCGAGGTCTCGAAGTCCTGGCTGGCCAAAAGCTCGCGCAGGTACACGGTCTCGCGCTTGTGGTTGGGCAGCTCGATGCCGATCGCGTTGCGGCCCTGGACCACGGCGACGCGGGCCGAGACCGCGCTCATCGAGCGGGCGATGTCGTCGGCGAGCGAGATCACCCGCGACGACTTCGTCCCAGGCGCCGGCTCCAACTCATACAGCGTCACAACAGGGCCGGGGCGAACGTTGATGATCTCACCCTTGACATTGAAGTCCCACAGCACGTTCTCGAGAGTCGCAGCATTCTCCTGCAGCACCTCGACCGGCACTTCCGCGCTATCCCAGATCTTCGGCTCGGCCAGAAGTTCCAGGGCAGGCAGTTCGAACTCGAACGAGGCTCCGACAGGTCCGGAGATGCCGACCGACACCGACGCGTAGTTCTCGCGGCTGTCACGGCGAAAGCTGTCATTCGCAGGGACCGGAACTGTCGGAGCGTTGTTGACGCGTGGCGGCGTTATGACGGCAGCACGCCGCGACGGGACCTCGATGACATCCTCCTCATCATCCATGATGTGGTCGACGTGATCCATGTGCTCGTCAACATCGTCCGCGTCATCGTCCCAAGGCAACGCTTCGGGCTCGACAGGAGGTGGCGGGGGAGACGGAACGCGCGGAGAAGGCGCGACTGGCGAAGCTACTTTCTTTGCAATCGGTGCACTCTCCTCTCGCTTGGCTTGAGCAGGCGCAGCGGCAGGAGCTGGCTTCGCAGGAGCTGGCTTCGACGGAGTCGGCAGCGTCGGATCCAGCAGATAAGTCCCCGGCTGCCACATGAAGCTGTAGGATTGCTGAACCGCAGGGAGCTCGTAGGGAGCAGGAGTGCTCTTCGCGGGAGCAGCTGCCGGCTCGACGGCCTTCGGCGCGGCCGCAGGTTCGACAGCAACCGGAGTGATCGGCACATTCCTTTGAGGGGCTTCCCTTTGAGGGACTTCGCCTCGCGGTCTTACGGGCGCAACCCGCTTGGCCTGCTCGGGAACAGGAGACGGCGTCCGCGTGAAAGCGCGCGCCGCACTGTTACCTGTCTCCTGCGACGCCGCCTTGTTCTGAAGCGCAAGCAGCCTCTCCTGAACCGCAGGAGCGGGATCGGTGGCTCGGGCTGACGCGATTTCTTTCGCCTGCCGCTCCACATTATCCGATGTCGCCTGAGGCGTGGTCTGCATCCTGCGCTCTTTCAGGACGCGCTCAGGCGTGCGCGTGAAGCGCACTTCGGGAGACATGGAGAAAGACTGTTCCCACACTTCACCACGGGGCGCGCCATTCGGCCCCCTGCCCTGCGCGCTCCGCGACGCTTGGCCAGTTGGATGAGACTCATCGGCAGCCCTGGTTCGGACAATGCCCTGTCTCGCTTGCGGATCGGCGGCGGAAGAACTCGGAGCGGAAGACGCGTTCGTCCGCACTCGGCGTTGTTCAGCATCGAGCGGACTGTTCTTCATGTTGTCCAATTCCAAATTGTTTTCATCCTCCGGCCTGAGAGAGCCATAACCATGGGCGGCGGAAGATGGAGACCGTCGTTTGAAATGCATTGTCTGTTATGGTGTTGGGGCTGAGCCAGTCAGCCCGGGAGGAGGTTCACCCCGATTACGCCTGCCAAAGGTAAAAAGAGGATTAGGAGACCAGCACGGGACCCCCCACACCCGACTTGTCCCCAGCAGGACAGATTGGCCCATGATCCTTCAAAGCAGGCGCCGTTCTTCCCATATTCCTTGAGAACGAAGGCGCTCCTCCCCTCCCCTCATGGCACGCGGCGAGACATTGAAAAAATGTCGCTTGCAAATTGGCGGCAGGAGTTTATATCGGCGCCTCCTTTGTGGCGTTGCGCGAGCGGGGCTGCGGGATTTTTCCATCATGGCGGGTGTCCGGGTTGCGGGGCAGCGATGCTCCGGGGCGGGATCCGGCTGGTGCGTGGACCGG
>NZ_JBVVAK010000353.1:0-1974 GCF_055792825.1 Microvirga sp. GN3 | reverse complement strand
CGCCGGGATTGATCGTCTGGATCTTGATGCCGTACGGCGCCAGCTCCTGTTGCAGCGCCTCGGCGATCGATTCCAGCGCATGCTTGGTCGAGACATAGGTTCCCCAGTTGGCCGGCGTGAACAGGCCGCCCATGGACGAGGTGAACACGACCTTGCCTTTTTTGCCCTCCGACACCCAGCGGCGCACGACACCCTGCGTCAGCACCAGCGGCAGGAAGACGTTGACCTCATAGTTCTTGCGCACGAGCTCGATCGGGATTTCCCAGACCGGGCCGGCTTCGCCCATGCCGGCGTTGTTCCAGAGCACATCAAAGTCCCAGGACTGCGCCTGGGCGATGTCATAGGGATCGGTCAGGTCGAGGCGCTCGACCCGGAAGTTCTGGAGCCCCAGGGCCTTGGCCTCCTCGCGCAGCGGCGTGACCTGGGACGACACCTGGGTCGTGGCGATGATGCTGTGGCCGTTCTTGGCCATGCCGATGGCGGCGCCCTTGCCGAAGCCGGAGCCTGCGCCGGTGATGAGAATGGTCTTGGTGGTCATGATACGGTCCCTTCAAGTCTGGTTGAGTTGATGATCGAGGGTGTGATGAGGATGGGGGGTCAGTTGCCGAGCGCGGCCGCGGCGGCTTCAGCGATGTCGAGGTCCTGAGCGACCGCGCCGCCCGAGATGCCGACCGCGCCGATCACCTTGCCCTCGGCATTCCGGATCGGGATGCCGCCGGCGAAGACCACGAGGCCGCCGTTGCTGTTCTCAAGACCGGGTGAGGTGCCGCCGGGCTTGCAGAACTCGCCGATATCTTCGGTCCGCATGCCGAACAGTGTGGCGGTGCGGGCCTTGCCGACGGCGATGTCGATGGAGCCCAGCAGGGCGCCGTCCATCCGGCTGAACGCCTTCAGGTGCACTGCGGCGTCGAGCACCGCGATGTTCACGGGAACGCCGATCTGGGTGGCCCGAGCCTCGCCGGCGGCGATGATCGTGCGGGCCTGGTCGATGGTTATCATTGCGATGTCTCCTGCCTTCGAGGATCGGAGCGGGAGCGATCTCCCGCTCCGATCAGCGAGTGAGGATGTTTTACAAAGAGACGACCGATGAGATAATCGACTGGTTTTTCGCTGGGCTAGTGAGCCGAATTCAACAATGCGCACCATCTCACCCTCGGATCTGATGCCGTTTCTGGCGCTCGCGCGGCACCGGAGTTTCCGCCGCGCGGCTGATGAGATGGGCTGCACCCCCTCCGCCTTGAGCCATGCCCTGAAGTCGCTTGAGGAGCGGTTGGATCTGCGACTGTTCAACCGCACCACCCGTAGCGTCGCCCTCACGGAGGCGGGCGAGCGCTTGCTCGCCCGCATTGCTCCGGCCTTCCAGGACATCGACGCGGCCCTGGATGATCTCAACAGCCTGCGCGGGGCCCCTGTCGGCCGGCTGCGGGTCAACGCGGCCCGTGTATCGGCCAAGATGGCTCTCCTGCCGATCGTAACGAAGTTTCTGGAACGCTATCCGGGAATTAGCGTCGAGATCGTGGTTGAGAATGACCTGGTCGATATGGTGTCCGAGGGCTTCGATGCTGGCATCCGCTTTGGGGAAGTCATCGCCCAGGACATGATCGCCATTCCGATCGGGCCACGCCAGCGATCAGCGATCGTGGCGGCGCCAGCGTTTTTCGAGCGATACCCAAAGCCCACTGTCCCTGAGCATCTCAAGAGCTTGCCCTGCCTTGGGCTCCGATTTGCCAGCGGGAGACTTTACGCATGGGAGTTCGAACGTGGCGGTGTCGAGCTGAGTGTCGAAGTCTCAGGTCCGTTGATCGTCGGCGATCAGGACATGATGGTCGATGCCGCGCTCCTTGGCACGGGTATAGCCTACGCGTTCGAGGAACAGGTCGAAGCCCACATCCGGGAAGGACGGCTTGTGCGGGTGCTCGAAGACTGGTGCCCCTATTACAGCGGCTTTTATCTCTATTACCCCAGCCGGCGGCA
>NZ_JBVVAK010000352.1:0-2047 GCF_055792825.1 Microvirga sp. GN3 | reverse complement strand
CAGCCGCTTTCCTGTCGACGCTGTTGAAGCGTGCCTCTCTCAGGGCTGCCGCCGATGAAGCCGCGGGTAGTGATCCGCGCTTCGATCTCGTCACCACGCTGTCGGGAATTCTCGCCAGCCGGATTATCGTCGGCTTTCGGAGCACCGGATCCTAGCGGGTGCCAGGGCCCGCTCCTTCCAAGCGGGCAAAATCACGGCCGGGGTTTCCGGCCAGAACGGTTCGATTTCATAAAACTCAGACTGTGAATGTTGGCCTTCCGCTGCTCCTAACGGCAAGCGCTGCACCAGCACCCCCAAGTCTCTGATTCCTGAAGTTCGATGATCAGGCTGCATACTGCTGATCATCAGCAACGGCGAGAACGGCAGCCACCTTTGACTGTGCTGCTTCGATCGTGTGCCGGAGGGTGTCCAGAACAGCCACGGGTGTCGGGTGCTTCAGGATGATGTCCCCCTGCTGGGAGACTCGTGACTCCGAGGCGCCTATGATCGCGGCACGGCCGGCGTGGCTGGCGTGGTACTCATCGACCAGGATCCAGCCATCGACCAGACCTGGTAGGTTGGCTCGGGTGTAGAGCCAATCGACAGGACGGCTCCAGTCTCGCAAAGCAAGAAAAGCTCGCTCACCCGTTTCCGCCGTGGCGACCTGGTATCCCGCAGCCCGAAGCCTCTGCGCGAGTGTTTCGCGGAAGATGTGGTTGTCATCGACCACAAGGATCCGTTTGTGCTCGGGCGTGCTCATCATAACCTCCTTGTGCCGAGCCGTCCCTAAGGAACGCTTCGGCGGATCTGATGTGAGTATGATGGCAGCTGGTGAACGTTCGCGGAAATACCGGTCGGCTTCCGCAATCATAGAGAGTCTCTATAGACGAGAGCGCTAATCGCCACTTCGATCGCGGTGATCCGTTCCTCAAGCCATGCGAAGAAGGTTTGAAGACAACACCAGCTGCGACTAGCCGTGCTCATCAAGGCTGACGAATGAGGTTTGAGTTCGGTCACCTGGGTTCTCCTTTTTAAGAGAGAGCCACAATGACAGCGAGCCTCATAGCAGAGGGCTATGGATCCGATGGTTCCTCGGTATTTCAGGCTGGAGCAGCGCGGTGGTGTGATGTGAACAGGTCAGCGTGACAGGATCGGCTCCGCCTCACCGTAGATCAAACTGCGGTCCTCAGTTCCGCCGATTGCCACGTAATGTTCGCGACTTCAACCGACAGGAGGACGAGATGCCGTTCCTCACACCAGTGATCTTGGGTTCAGTCCGCTCCGACCGCCAGGGAGTGAAGGCCGCCCGTTTCATCACTCGTCACCTAGAAAGCCGAGGGTGTGAAGCGCCCCTTGTCGATCCGGTTGAGCTGGACCTTCCCCTGCTCGACCGCATGTACAAGGAGTATCCCAAGGGGCAGGCGCCTGAGGTCCTTGAGCGTCTCGCCGAACTCTTCCAAAGGGCGGACGCTTTCGTGGTTATCTCTGGCGAGTACAACCACAGCATCCCGCCTGGTCTGTCGAACACGCTCGATCACTTCCTGGAAGAGTATTTCTGGCGTCCGTCAGCGATCGTCTGCTACTCGGGCGGGCGCTTCGGCGGCGTTCGAGCCGCCATGCAGCTTCGGGCCATGCTCTGCGAGCTTGGAACGCCGAGCATTTCGTCCCTGTTGCCCATTCCTGAGATCGGCACCGCCCTCACCTCCGACGGACATGCGGAGGTGCCCTGGCTCGACAAGGCAGCGGGCCGCTTCGTCGATGAACTCGTCTGGTACGCCGAGGCTTTGCGCCGCCAGCGCGCGGAGGGAACGCCCTACTGACACGGGCACGAGGATAGCAGCCAGCTATGGGATCAATGGCTCCTCAGTATTTCCGGCGTGGGCTGGCAAGTGGTGTGATGCCAAGACAGGGCCGGCATTCGTCGGGCCTGAACCACAGGAGGCTAACAATGTCCATCAAAGCTCTGGCTGATCGCGGCATTGCACTCGCCGATGCCATTCCAGACAGTCTCATTTCATTCGTAGCACGTATTGCCGTCGGCGGCGTCTTCTGGCGCTCGGGCCAGACG
>NZ_JBVVAK010000351.1:0-2097 GCF_055792825.1 Microvirga sp. GN3 | reverse complement strand
CGAGCCGCAGGTCAGGATGCCTTTCTGCTTCACGCTGTTCAGTGTCGCCTGGGCCGAGGCGGCCGTCGCGAGCAGGCTTGCTGTCAGGCCGACGGCAAGTGATGTGAGAGCGTTGATCATGACGTTACCTCCCGTTGTGTCGGTTTCATCGTGAGCCCGCCAACCAGGCAGTCATTGTTCACAGGCAGCCAACGAGCGCCCACACGTCGGATCTCTACCGCGTGCGGGCGGTACGCTCGAACTGGCGCAGCATCTGGTTGCCGCGCATGACTGCGGCGTCGAGTGCAGCCTTGGCGGACTTCTGCCCGGCGAGTGCCGCCTCGATCTCCTCGGCCCAGACGTCCCGCAACTGCACCATGTTGCCAAGGCGCAGGCCGCGCGAGTTCTCGCTTGGCTCCTTGTTGGTGAGTTCCTTCAGCGGCACTTCGAGAATAGGGTTCTTCTCATAGAATCCGGACGCCTTCGTCGTCTCATAGGCAGCTTTGGTGATCGGCAGGTAACCGGTCTCCTGGTGCAGGCGCACCTGACGATCTGTGTCCGACAGGAAGGTGAAGAACTTCGCCACGCCCTTGTACTCGGCAGGATTCTTGCCCTCCATCACCCAGAGCGAGGCGCCGCCGATGATCGAGTTCTGAGGCGCGTCCTTCACGTCCGGATAGTACGGCATCGGGGCAGCCGTGTACTCGAACGTCGCATTCGCCCGCACATCGCCGTAGAAGGCTGAGGAATTCAGGAAGATCGGGCATTCCCCGGAGGTGAAGCGACCCGTACTTTTGCCGTCGCGGCCGGAATAGTCGAAGGTCTTGTCCTTCTGCAGATTCACCAGCGTCTCAAGGTGCCTAATGTGAAGGGGCGAGTTCAACTTCAGCTCCGTATCAAAGCCGTCGAGCCCGTTCGCCCTGGTGGCCAGCGGCACATTGTGCCAAGCCGAGAACTGCTCGAGCATCGCCCAAGTGATCCAGGCGGTCGAGAAGCCGCAACTCTGGTAGCCCGCAGCCTGCACCTTCTTGGCGGCGTCGAAGGTTTCCAGCCAAGTCTCCGGGATCTCGGCAATGTTGGCCTTCTTCAGCGCGTCCCGGTTCACCCACATCACCATGGAGGAGGAATTGAAGGGGAACGAAAGCATCTCGCCCTTGAGAGTCGAGTAGTAGCCGGTGATGGTGGGCAGATAGGCTTGCGGATCGAACGTCTCGCCTGCCTCCGCCATCAGCTGGTACACCGGTTTCACGGCTCCGGACGCCGCCATCATGGTCGCGGTGCCAACTTCGAACACCTGCAGGATGTGGGGCGCGCTACCGGCGCGGAACGCCGCGATGCCCGCATCCAGGGTTTCCGCATAGGTGCCCTTGAAGGCTGGCACCACCTTATAGTCGCTTTGGCTCGCATTGAACTCCTGGGCAAGCCTGTTAACGGCATCATTGTTGGCGCCGGTCATGGCGTGCCACCACTGGAGTTCTGTCTGGGCAAGCGATGAGGTTGAGGCCAGGCTCAGCCCCACAGCGGCAAGAACCATCACTTTTTTCATCGGTAACCCTCCCGCACGATCTCGGTTGAACGTGACTCCCGGACAGGAGCCTCTTGGCAGGAAGCTTGGACGTTGCCGCAGGCTGGCGTTCTCTGCTAGACGAGCAGCCCGTCGCCCGTGGTTTTGACGATCCGGCCGCCTGCCGGACGAAGGTAGATATTGTTCGATCGAGTATCAGGCGGAGTTGCGGAAGCACGGCATCCGGATCTCGATGTCCGGGAAGGGAAACTGTTATGATAACTCGGTGGTCGAGACCTTCTTCAAGACCTTGAAATCCGAATTGGTCTGGCGCACCGTCTTCCAGACAAGAGCCGAGGCCAAGGCGGTGATCGGCCGGTACATCGACGGATTCTACAATCCCGTCCGGCGTCATTCGACACTGGACTACGTCAGTCCGGTTCAGTTCGAAAGGCTGGCCGGATAGCTACTAAACCGCTCTCCACAAAAGCGATACTGCTGGCGAATTCATCATGCTGGGATGGTAGCCATCATGAGCTTGGTAAATGCGGATTGCCGGGTGCGTGCGAGCGGCGTGTCAGCCAACCAAGCCCCGAGCCGGATGAGGTTCATGG
>NZ_JBVVAK010000350.1:0-2163 GCF_055792825.1 Microvirga sp. GN3 | reverse complement strand
ATGGTCACTGTCTCCGGTGCGTGCTCCAAGCTGGTTCATGCCGGGCTGGCGATGGAGGGCTGCAAGCCCGTCCTGGTGAACATGAACTACAGCACGGGGGCGAGCGCGTATTGGTTTATGACCGCGGGTACAATTTTGTCGTTCTCCGGCGATGGTTCCCGCCGGGTTGAACAAGGTCCGGACCTTGTCGTCCAGGCGATCGAGACGGTCGTCGTGGCGGCGACGACCGGCGTCCCCGGGGAGGGCCAGGAGGAGGCCGCAGTGGGTTTCTGCCGCTTCGGCGACCCAACCATCAAGGGCTCGACCATCGAGTGTGTGGCCCACACCCAGGCAGGCCCCTACGAGGGGGCGTTCACCACTGATGGAAATCCACCAACACTCGAAGCCTTTCAAATCAATCGGTAATCGTTGTCCGTCTAGCATCCGCGTTACCTGGACGGTGCTTCAGTCCCCACCACGCGCCGTTTTGATTGCCGGTCTGTTCTCTAATTCCGGAGATTTAGAGGGTGTCTGGAAATTAAGCTGTTGCATGGGCTAAGCTTTTGATCATCAGGCGGCTCATCGCGAGATAGATCCACGTCTCGGTGGTAGTCGAAAGACGCTCCCAATCCGTGGCCAGACGGCGGTTACGGATGAGCCACGCGAACGTGCGCTCGACAATCCAGCGCTGCGGCAGCACCGCAAACCCACCCGGCATCTCGGGCGCCGGTTGATCGATTGGCACCCGCGCCCAGCGGCGCGGCCGCTTGACGATCAGCAGCGTCCATCCCAGCTCGGCCGACAGCCAAGAGGCCAGCCCCTGATAGCCCATAGCGGCAAACAGGCATTCCACCTCCGGATAGTGGTTTCTCAGGTCGGCCAGCACGGCCTCAGCCGCGCGCCGGTCATGCACATCGGCTGGATGCACCAGCACGTGCAGGATCAGTCCTTGGGTGTCGACGACCAGATGGCGCTTGCGGCCTGAGATCCGCTTGCCACCGTCATAACCGCGCTCGCCACCGGCCTCACTGGTGCGGGCGGTCTGGCTGTCGATGATGGCGGCATGGGGCTGGGGATCTCGGCCGGCCAGCATCCGCGCTCGAGGGCGCAAGGCATCGTTGATGTGCCGCCATGTGCCCCTTTGCCGTCATCGGCGGAAGCGATCGGACACGCTTTGCCACGGCGGGACCTCGTGGGGCAGCAGGCGCCAGGGGCCGCCACCGCGCAGGATGGACAAGACCGCATTCAGCACCAGCCGCAGGCCATGTTGGCGGGGGCGCCCGCGGCGGGTGGCGGGGTCCAGGAGGGGCGCCAGGATCGCCCACTCCGCATCGCTCAGGTCGGTGTCATAGCAGAGGGCTGTCATGCCCCTTCAGATGGAGCCCACCGATTTTCCAGACACCCTCTAGCGCAGAATGTCGAGGTTGATCCGGCACCGTCTCGCCCAGGAGGTGACGAATGGTCATTGCCTCGGAGTGACGCCATCGAGCAGGAAGTCGAGGCCTTTCCGGAAAGCGCCGTCCCAATCATCATCCAGCAGAAGACGAGAGCGCTCGATTGTCGGATAACGTTGGCTGAGATCCGTCAGACGCCGCTGCGCGGCGGCCCTGTCGTCGTCTGAGAGGTCGAAGCTCGCCCGGGTGATGGTAGCGCCCATCACATAGTTCCAAAGCGACCATATTCCGGCGTTCAGATCTGCGCCCGCTACACCAGCTCTTGACAAGGTCTTGCCCAGCAGTTCCAAGCGGCTGAGGATGTTTGGGCCGAGCGCCCGGCGCGGCAGCAGCGATGCCGACCAGGGGTGGCGCAGCATGCAGGCGCGCCAGTCTTCGAGCATATGAATGACGTCTCCGCGCCAATCTTGAGCCTCAACTGTTTGCTGTGGTCCACGATATTCGAGCACCGAGTCGAGCGCCAGATCAAAGACTTCCTCTTTGTTGTCGACGTGCCAATACAGGCTCATCGCACCCGAGCCGAGTCGTTCGGCCAGCCGACGCATCGTCAATCCGTCGACTCCTTCAGTGTCCAACAGGTCCACCGCGGTCGCCACGATCCGTTCCAGGTAATTACCCACGCCCCATTCAGAACTGAGGTTCAGGCGGACACGGTCTGAAGGATCGTCTTGAACGCATTGGTTCCCGGGCCGAGGCGAGCCGTGTCGACGACGGTGCGAATGTCGGCTTC
>NZ_JBVVAK010000349.1:0-2216 GCF_055792825.1 Microvirga sp. GN3 | reverse complement strand
TTGCGCGATCTGCATCGCGTGAGGCGTGAGGCCCGGGTGATCATGATCCTGGTAATGCTCAAGATCGAACGTAACGCTTTTGCTCAGACACATGGCGGGCCTCCACACGGGGCCACATCCTCTCAGACCAACCTTGGCCTAAAGCGAAAACGACAGAAAATAGCAACTCCGTCATAAATAATATGGGAACGGATCGGACAATTACATCGGCTCAAATAAATAAAACCGAAAACAAGTAGATTTGGTATCTGATGCTTTACAAGAGCGTATACTCTTTGTTTGACAGTCGATTTGATAATTAGACATTTTTGTTAGACATTTTTGCCTGGCAAGCAGCCTGATTCATCGGAGGAACTCCGCAATGTTAAGCCAAGCACTTTTCTCCGTGTTGTTAATCGCTGGCTGCCTCGTTGTGTACGAGGTGGGCATTTGGAAGAAGCCGGTAAAACGACTCCATTCAAAAAGATGATAACGAAGAGATATTCAACAAATCCCACTTGCCCTGAAGCAATGATCCGCTGGTCGTCACGTTGATTGTGGTTCTCATCGGAGCCTCAATCGCCATGTACTTCATCATCGTGCACGGCTGGTCATGGTGACAACCGAGGGGAACGATCATTTTTTGACAGTCTCCTCAGAGAGGAGCTCATCATGAGAAAGCACCGCTACGCTGTAGGACAGCCCGTCAGCTATGCTGAGGATTATGCACCCAACGATATTTGGAGGGGCGGCTATGAGATTGTCTACTTAGTCCCTGGCGGAAACCGCGAGCCCCAATATCAGTCCGGAGCGCTGACCAGACCTATGACCGAGTTGTCTGGGAGTCCCAGTTGCAAGAGGATCTTGGCGTGGGGACGATGCGGCTGAACGGTCATGTCATACGGTTTCCGCAATCCTAGAGAACTCCGCAGAGCCAGAGTTCTGAAGGCTGCACCGCACGCGAGCTCATCGGGCGTGGACCGATCATCCGGATCGGGTGAACCCCGGGGAGAAGATGCTGTTGAAAAGCAGCATTGCCAAACTGGCGATCCTCTCCAAATCAGACGCCCGTGACAAGCTCCCTTGAGCGCGGCAAGCAGATCATGCCGGTGCTTGCAGTCGGTGGCAGAAGTCCTTCAGGCCGACCATAGCGGCTGTTATGTGGTTTGCCGCGTCAATCATCCGCGAGGCAATGATCCCCGGTGCCAGTCACTGGCGAATGGAGCAGCAGCCCGAGGCTGCAGTCACAGCGGCTCGCACCTTCCTAAACGCCACCCGACAATGAACGATTCCAGCCCAAACGCGCTGTATCGACCTGTCGGTTGAGCACGGCATCGATCACTGTCTCCAGCAACGGCGCAAGGGGTGGCCGTCCGCAGTATGGATGGGAGATTGCTTACGACGATTGCCCGTCAGGGCTTGACGATCTCTGAGTAAATTCGCCTGGCTTGGCCGATATCGAGCGAGGCTCCGCTGGAAGGTTTAATCCGGACGCTTTCACGGTACCGCTCTGGCAAGCCTTCGAGTGCAAAAACGACAGCATCGCGGAGAGTGTTGAAGGATCGGACGGTCCCAGGATCTCCCGTCTCGTGCCGGGTTGGTTCGTCGGGAGCAAGCCAGCTTATCTGGACCGGTTCGTCGAGGTCGAGATCGCTCACTTAGCTTGTCCTTTCCAACGGATGACGAGAGCCTTCTGATGTCGGGCACCCATTATGTGACGCCGCGCGAGCAGCGAAGCAATGTGCCTGTGTCGAATGATCCTACCACTCCCCGTCAGGATGCAAGGAACGCGCGGCAGGTCGTCCCGGCTCATGGTGGCAAGTGCCCGCCTGAGAGGGAAAGTCCCCACCTCGGACCATTCCGTCATTGTCAGGCCAAAAGACCAGACAGGCCGGTGCATCGAAGCTCGACATCATCCGAGCATATGGCTCTTGCATCATGGTGGGATGGTGACGTTCGGGACGGCTGGGTTAAGGGAGGTCGCAGATCCAGCTTATGATCCTGAGCAACCGGCATGCTTTGGACAACGGAGCGGCCAAAACGAATGGGCATCAGGACCCAGTGCGTTCCCGGCCTACGGAGGTTATCATTGTCTCCTCAGGCGATTATCGCTTCCACTTGCCTTCATACCGGAACTCCGGGGCGGATTTCAGCTGCTCAAGGTCCGCGTTCATCGTCGCCTGCCACTTGGTCTCGCCTTCGGTGTACCGGATCGAGATCGCGGAGGGATCGACCGC
>NZ_JBVVAK010000348.1:0-2233 GCF_055792825.1 Microvirga sp. GN3 | reverse complement strand
TACGCACTCTCGAAGCCTTGGAAGCCGAACTCAAACCAGCCCTCGACACCATCACCGCAAACGATGCCAAAGGCTGGATCAGGCACGCCGGCTATGTCCTACACTGAAACCAAAAACGCTTTAACTTCCATGCCCTGTACTTCAGCATCTGCCACGGCCTGGAGGTGGGCAGGGCAGCAGTCCGGAACCTGCCGGGTGTCGCGCACGAACTCGGCTACCGGGTTACGCTGGCTCAGTCGCAGTCCGTGGCTCTGAGCCGGGTCGAGGATATCCTGCCACCTGAAAATCGGCGCTCGGCCGAGGCGAGGAACACCATGCGCCCGATGCCGCCGGACAACATGCCGTCTGCCGTTGCACAGCGGCACTGGGCTTTCGACGCGCCGGCTGATGAATTCGGCGCATACCGCGAGGCGATGCCGCCGCGTCAGCAGCCCTATGGTGTGGAGCGGGAGGAGGGGCTGCTCGCCGGTCCGCGGCGCCTGACCAACCGCGCCTTCGATGCCCTTGATGACGTGGGGGACTGGATGCTCGGACGGTGATACTGATCCGAAGGCAGAAGTGCTACTTGTCATGGGATCAACGTAAGCTGATCCTGATGATTTTCGGACAAGAAGTAGCCCATGAGCCCATTGTCACAATGGACCCTGTTCATCGCCCGCCCTGGATTGGCCCTCCATCGAGTTCCCAATGAGCTATGCTGCCGAGCTCATACAAAAGAACCCGGCACAAGGCCGGGTTCCTATCTCGGATAAGGTCATGAGCATCAAATAGGCTACCGCTCAACGCCTGATGTCATGTTTCGTTCCTATGGGATCAACTCGCTTACATGCTCCTGCGACGCCTCATGAAGTAGACGACAGCCGCAACGACGATAATGGCGAGGATAATCCACCAATAGCCCGCAAGGCCGCCCCCTGAAGCTGTGGCGTCTCCGGCCGGAGGAGATCCGGGCGTGGCAGGTGGGGTCTGCGCCCATGCAGACGAAATCGCCAGGAAGAGGAAGCCCATCAATGCTGTGAGTTTGCTCATGGATGTGTCTCCGGTTGAGGAGGCCCAACGCAGGCGGCCTACGGAATTGCTAAGCTGGACCTGTCAGTGAACGCCTCTCCGGATGGCATGTTCCTATGCAAGCCCACTTTCTGCGCATAAGCTTCAGAAGATATACCCCGAGGCTGGAGCAGCAGAGATGATGAAAAGGCAGATCCTCGCAATCCAGGATGTCTATGTGCCTGTGCAGCGTCGGCAAACTCTTGATCCCCAGAAGGTTGAGGCTTTGGCCGAGAGCATCATCGAAAAGGGGCAGCAAGCTCCCATACTTGTGCGGCCTGACGGCACACGCTTTGTCTTGGTTGAGGGACTACATCGTCTGGAAGCGTGCAAGGCTCTCGGAGAGACAACTGTTCCAGCCTACTTGGTGCAGGCTCGCAAGCACTGAGATGCGACGACTTGCGAGTTGAACCTTCTCCGTCGGGGCGTTGAAGGCAGTATCACCCAGTCCCAGCTTGCCGTCACCTCGGATGGACCGCACGCCGCTTTCAGCCGTGCGCTCAAGCGGGTGATGGGGCACTCACCCGGTGCAATATGCGCCGATGGGAATTCTGCAGCGTGTTGATTGATTTCCGAGCCGCGGCGTATCCTATTTTCAACCGTTTCCTGTGCACTTCGTGCAAGTCGCATCGGATCGACACAAGGGCATTGAGATATCGAAAGGTGATCGCATGGTTATCAACGCCAATTTAATCGCCGAGCGGCCGACCTTCGTCACCCATCTTGAGTGCTCCTGGACCGGTGAGGTCTACGAAGCGGACAGGCCGCAAAATCTCTCGCGCGCAGGTAAACCGCTGTTGGTCCGTTACGATCTTGACGGTCTCCGCGCCTCTATCAGTAAAGATGAAGTGGCTCAACGCCCGAAAGATCTATGGCGGTGGCGCGAGTTCCTGCCGGTCCGCCGCGTGACGGACATCGTGAGTCTGGGAGAGACGGATACTCCGCTCATTCCGCTCTCCCGGTCTGCAAAGGCTGCGGGAGGAGGAGAGGTCCTCGTCAAGGACGAAGGACGCCTTCCGACAGGATCGTTCAAGGCCCGCGGGCTCGTGATGGCTGTGTCGATGTGGCCAGCCCCCACGAGGTGGTCCGGTGTCAATGTTAGTGCATGATCGGTCGTGGCGCTACGGCTGGGGTGGCCGGCGGAGTTGGCCGGGGTTGCGCAGCCGGCCATAGCACTGTCTCGGGT
>NZ_JBVVAK010000347.1:0-2268 GCF_055792825.1 Microvirga sp. GN3 | reverse complement strand
AGCATCGAAGTCAGAGCGGAGTGGGATCGGCATGGCAACCCTCCTTGGCTCACCAAGTTGAATCACACCCACCGCAATCCTGGAAATCACGAACGAGTCAGACCTTCAGGGACCTGGTATTAGCACACGGATGCCGATCTCGAACGGCCGATCGAGATCGTGACCGACATGTCGAAGAGCCGACGTCTCGGCTTTACCGGGTATCAGGCAACTGATGATGTCTTCTTCGACCTGTTTGTGGAACTCCGAGCTGACTGGTTGATCCCCTGACCGTGAGAGGGCGCCGTCTCGGGAATCTGATGACCCGCCGGGGGGAAAGGCCACATCGACGGTTCACGGTGGGTCAACCCTACCATCCCAGAGCTGATTTCCCCACCTCAGAAGCTCTGGCATAGCTTCTGCGCACGTTCTGCAACTGCCATCCCGACCCGGCCTACTGAGTCCAGATGATACGCGGCGCAGAATTCATAGTCGGGAAGCTTCACCTCGCACCTGAGCCTCCTCAGGCCTCGATCCGACACGAGACAGGCCGTGCTGATCACTCCGATCGCATTGCTTGCAATCAAGGTACGGATCATTACCTCCGTCGAACTGCACGAGTTGAGCCTCACGGGCCAGAGGCCACTCATCCGGAAAAGCTCCTCAATCGTGGTATAGGTTGCAGAGTCCCGCGCATAGGTGATGATCGGGAAGGATGCGATTTGATTGAGGGTGAGAATGCCTTTCGGGAGCTTGGTCCGCTCGCCAGCAACCCAAGCACTCTCATAGGTCTTCAAGGGTAGGTTCCTTATGCCCTTCTCGTGAACCGGCCCCATGAGGAAGGCCACATCGATCTCTCCGGAGAGGAGCCGCTCCCTCAGACTGCGCGTGGTATCCGTGATGATCTCGAAGGTCAGGTGCTGGAGGCCGGTGATGATTTCCGTGACCAGCTCCGACAGCCATGAGTTGGCGATCGTATCGGTCGTGCCGATGCGGACCTTCTGGTGAGAGCGGGTTTCACCGAGAGCCGTCGCCTTCAGGCGGTAGGATATGTCGATGATCTGCTCCGCGTAGTGCAGTAGCTCGAGGCCTGGGCCCGTCAACTGAATCTTGCTTCCCGACCGATCGAAAAGCGATGTGCCGAGCTCCTGTTCAAGAGCATTCAGCCTGAGCGAGATCGCCGGCTGAGTGATATTGAGCCTGTTCGCCGCTGCACTGAAGTTTCGCAATGTTGCAATGGATACGAATGCCTCAAGCTGCTTGAGCTCCATGTCAGCCTCTCATTAGAAATTTTAATCGAACTATCAAAGTTAAATCAATTGGACAAATGATGACAGCCTTATAATTTCGTTCGAAAGGCCTCGTAAGAAACGAAAATACGGGAACATGGAATTGGCGTCTTTGCATCCGGACCGCATGAAGGTCAAATTGACTAGGTTGAGAAAAAGCTATGGCGAGGTTCATGCGCTTCGCGATACCTCACTCACGGTGCCGGCAGGGGAGTTCCTGACCCTTCTCGGACCCTCGGGCTCCGGCAAGACCACCCTTCTCATGATGCTGGCCGGCCTCATCGTCCCGGATGCCGGCGAAGTCTGGATCGACGGAAAGGACGCCACGTTCGAACCCGTCTTCAAGCGCGACATCGGCATGGTGTTCCAGAACTATGCCTTGTTCCCGCATCTGACCGTCTACGAGAACATAGCGTTTCCCCTTCGCATGCGGCGCATGTCCGAAGCCACCATCCGCGAGAAGGTCGAGCGTATCCTCGAGATCGTGCGCCTGCCCCAGGTTGCCGGGCGACTGCCGCGTGAGCTCTCTGGCGGTCAACAGCAGCGGATCGCCCTCGCCCGCTGCGCGGTCTACGAGCCCTCCATCATTCTCATGGACGAACCCCTCGGGGCTCTGGACAAGAAGCTCCGTGATCACATGCAGCTCGAGATCAAGCGCCTTCATACCGAGCTGGGCGCAACGATCCTGTACGTGACCCACGACCAGGAAGAGGCGATGGCAATGTCTGATCGCATATGCCTGATGAACAATGGTCGCATCGAGCAACTGGGCACTCCCGCCGACCTGTATTTCCGCCCTGTCAGCGTCTTCGCGGCAGACTTCCTGGGAGGCTCCAACATCTTCAAGGCCACGGTCTCCAACGTCGGCTTGAACGTCTGCCTAATGATCTTCACTAAAGACCTGCAACGGAGAGACCTGCGTGCCGAAAGAAGCTGGTAATGAGCTCAGGCCGTTGCTGCAGGCGGCCGAACTCGCGGCGGGCCAGGCGGTGCAAGTCGG
>NZ_JBVVAK010000346.1:0-2297 GCF_055792825.1 Microvirga sp. GN3 | reverse complement strand
TGCTGGTTGGCGTGGAGGGCCTGAGCTATGAGGAAATCGCCGCCCGTCAGCACGTCACCGTGGGCACCATCAAGAGCCGGGTCAACCGGGCCCGCCACCAGCTCGCAGACATCCTTGGTCTGGGACCAGACGATGCCATCGGCACGCGGTTCTCGCACCCAGAGCGGGCGGAACGCCGAGGCGCAGAGAGCTTGCATCACCTCGGTTGATCTGGGAGCGGAGGCATCGCATGAGCTTGCGTGTAATCCGGTTCTTGGCGGTCCTACTGACCGCTCTCGCCCTGATCCCGGCCGGAGGGCTCACCCAACCGGCTCCGGACCGAGAGGCGTGTGCGGCAGGTGAGGCCGAGGCCGTCATCGGGCAACCCTACTCGCCTGAGCTGGCCGAGAGAGCCCGCCGGACAGCCGGGGCTCGCGAGGTCCAAAAGGTCGAGCCGGGGGGCGTCTACACGACCGATCTCAACGCCGATCGGCTGAACATTGAGGTGGACCGCGCTGGCATCGTGACAGACCTTCATTGCGGATAAGGCTCTATCGCCAGCGGCGATTGCTGCGGTCGGCCGGATCACCGGAATGCTCATTCCCGCTGACTTGAAGAAAACGGAGGAGGACTGTCGGGCCCAAGCAAACCCAATGCTTCGGCTCTCCATCGTTGGTCCAATCCCGATTCCGGACAGATTGGTGACGGAATATAATTTGTTTCGATGGTCGAGTGCTTTGGCTCCGATACCATCCAGTCCGAGTTGTGTTGCCCTTCCGGCGGATCCACCTTCGCCGAGGATCGCAAGTTGAACGAGGAGGAACGCACAATGGCACGCAATCCCCTGACACCCTCCCGCTCCGGCTTTGGTCTGCTGGCCAGTAGCGATCCCTTCCTCTCGCTTCACCGCGAGATGAATCGTCTCTTCGACGACGTTCTTCGCGGTACCGGCCTGCCCACGGCTGGCGGTCAGAGCCAGAGCGTCGGCAGTGTCGTCAACGCCAGCATGAACGTGTCGGAGACGGACAAGGAAATCCGCATCACAGCGGAACTGCCGGGCGTGACCGAGCAGGACATCGACGTCAGCCTCGATGATGACGTGCTTACCATCCGCGGCGAGAAGAAGTTCGAGCGTACGGACGACAAGGAGAACTTCCACTTCGTCGAGCGCTCCTACGGCACTTTCCAACGCTCGCTGCGGCTACCCTACCCGGTAGAGCCTGAGCAGATTCAGGCCAGCTTCGAGAATGGCGTGCTCACCGTGACGGTGCCCAAGACCGGGCGACAGGAGCGCTCACGCCGCATCCAGGTTCAGGGTCGCGGTGCCGCCGGACAGGGCCCCTCCGGCGGCACCGGCCCTGAAGACGAGGATCGAGCAAAGGCCGGTATCTCGGACCAGTCGAGCGACACGAGATCCGGATGAGCCAGTCGCCCGTGCGCCATTCCCTGACGCACGGGCTACGTCACGCGGCAGTTCCCTGAGCAGGAGGAAGGTCGAGAGACCCAACGCCGTAGGCCTGCTGTTCACGGTCGACATATTCGGATCTTGGGAAGACAGCGATTTTTCCTGGACGACATCTGCTTGACCTTAGCAAGCCCACGGGCTGACAATGTGCTGTGGGTGATGTCACATAACCCGACTATGAGGTCGGGCCGCCATGACCAAGCCCGTCAGCGACAAGCGCCACCGCTTTCCACCCGAAATCATCGCCCACGCGGTGTGGCTCTATTTCAGGTTCCCATTGAGCCTGCGGCTCGTCGAGGAAATGCTGCTTGAGCGTGGTGAGCTATGGCGGAAAGTGGGTGATGCCGGTTTGAGAAAGGCGGCGTATCGAGGCGGGTGACGAGCCTGCCAGAACCTCTCCAGGAGAGCGATACGCCATGAACGAGACTACCAATGTTTTGCGTCTGCGCCAGCCCGACGATATTGACGATCCCCTGACGGATATTCTGCGAACCGGCGCCCGCAAGTTACTGGCGCAAGCCATCGAGAGCGAGGCTGCGGCCTATCTCGCCAACATGTGCGACCTCAAGTTGCCGGATGGCCGCGAGCGACTGGTCCGGCACGGGCACGGCCCCGAGCGCGCCATCCAGACCGGGATCGGCCCGGTGGAAGTCCGCCGGGTCAAGATCCGCGACCGCGGGGCTGAGGGAGAGGACCGCATCCGCTTCACCTCCGCCCTCCTGCCGAAATGGCCCGCCGGACGAAGAGTTTGGATGCACTGCTGCCGATCCTCTACCTGCGCGGGCTCTCCACCGGCGACTTCCAGGAGGCGCTGTCCGCCCTGCTCGGCAAGGATGCCCCGAACCTGTCGCCC
>NZ_JBVVAK010000344.1:0-2352 GCF_055792825.1 Microvirga sp. GN3 | reverse complement strand
CCAGTGCCGCCAAACGCTCCGTTGCCCGCTTGGCCAGCGCGTCCACGATCTCGATCGAGAAGACCCGGCTGACCAGCGGCGACAGGACGGCAGCCTGATAGCCGGAGCCGGTCCCGACCTCGAGAACAACATCATCCTTGTCTGGCCTCACAAGGTCGGTCATGAGGGCGACGATATAGGGCTGTGAGATCGTCTGGCCGTAGCCGATCGGCAGGGGCCGGTTGTCATAGGCCGCGGCTCGGGCCTCTGCCGGCACGAACTCGTGCCGTGGCACCTGCCGCATCGCAGCCAGGACGGATGGGGCGAGGCTGCCGGTACCCGGAGCAGCGGCGAGACGGGTGGCGAGCCCCTCGATCGTATCGACCATCTTCTGCCGCGCTGTCCCATGATCCGGCTCCGCGGCTGCGGCGGTCAACAGCGGCAGAGCTGTGGCGAGCAGGACCAGCATGCGAGCCATGATCTGGGCCTCGACTGGTATCTAAAACCAACCGCTTCGCTCTTGCCGATGTTCCGGAAGCGCTTGCTTCTTACCGGCTCTACTTGGGTTTGCTACTGGCCAATTCCCGATTGGGATAGGCCATAGAGATCCAGGGCGCTCTGTTGCACGAATAGGCGATTTGGTGGCCAAGTCCAGGTGTGGGGGCAAGGCATGGGCATTCTTCCGGAATTCATGTCGACCGATAATCGTAATCTTCTCATATTCAGCTACGTAAGCACACGTTCCGGCCCGGGAGATCGGCGGGGGCAGGCTCAGCCCCATCGAGGATGCGCCAGGCAGCTATGTCCGGATGAAAAGCTGAGCACAGGACCACAGGCGTCGCACTGATGCTGTCAGCGTCGGTCAGCCTGCCGTCGGCGCTTCGGTTGCCATGATCCTCTTTCAAGCGCTCGACTCGCATGCCCCTCGGGTGCCGTCCAAGAGCCGCAAGTGTGCGATGCCATAGGGCCGAACGCCCGTGAACAAGCGAACCCACGACCAGAGCAGATCGTAGGGCCAGCCCAGCCGCTCCATCACCGGGTAGGTGTCGATCACATGCCAGCGCGGTTCGCCAAGCGAAAGCTCCTCCGGGCACGCCAGACCCCATCTGAACTCAGCCCCGAGCCGGCGCAGCGACAGATTCAGCCATGCCTGGCCGACCATCTGGGAACAGTAGTAGTCGTAGGCAAACTCGGCTGGGCCACCCCCGTGCACCTCTGCCAGGACTTGCGCCAGCTGAAAAACCTGCGCACGCTCGAGATACATCAAGAGACCTTCGGCGACCACGAAGGTCGGGCCACGCAGATCGCCAAGATTGGAGATCCAGCCTGCCTCGGTGACTGAGGCGCTCACCAAGCACCTGCGCGGGTGGGGCGGGAACAGGATGCGTCGCAACTCCACCACCTCGGGGAGATCGACATCCACCCAGCGGAGCCGGCCGTTATCAAGCCGCTCAAACTGGGTCGACAGGCCAGACCCGAGGCTGAGCACTTGAGCGTCGGGGTGATGCTTGAGGAAGTCACGCAGGAGCCGATCCAAGACCAGGCTACGCTCGACCAAGCCCCGCAGCATCTCTCGGTCGGCTTCGAATGGAGTGAGGTCGTAAGCGAGGCGCACGACGATCGCTTCGGCCGCTGGATCAGCAAAGCCCCGGTGAGGGAGAAGGCGACGGGCGAGCGCGCGTGCCGCAAGGGGAAGGAGCAAGGTCTGCTCGACGCAGCCCAGACCCGCAATCGAGTGTCCGGTGTTCGGTTGGACAGTCAATCCCGCGCTCGCTCTCTTCGTGGAGGTGAAGCATCGTCAACTTAACGGGTTTCGCCTGCGTTTTGTGAATTTTTCGCCCAGAGTGGATGACGGACTTCCAATGGCTTCGCGCTGAGCGCGATGACTGCAGACAGCCCTTATTTGTTTAAGTTGACAATGCCCCTCGCGTGTCCTGCGGGAGAGAGGACCGCCACTCACCAAGGGCCGCTCCGCCGGAAGCAGCCTCCTTTGAGCCGGAGGACGGAGGCACGGGCAAGGGATTTGGGCGAGAGGCGAACACCTCTCCCCGCCCTGTGGCGGCCACCGCGATCTGTGAGAAAATCGGCAATGCTGCGCGCTGGTGACATGCCACCTGCCTCGGCGGGGATGTCACATTAACTGAGCATAGCCATTGAGTGGCTCGATGAGGTCACCTATTGCAAAGCCCAAGGCATTGATTTCTCACGCCGCGAGATTTTTCCTTGACGAGTATAGGGCAGTATTTCCCGTTAACGTGATGTCGTGGATGGCGCCCTCCACCAGCGTCAGACGTGCCAGAATAGGCATGTCCAAGAACCGGAGAGGAGCCACTCATCATGCCAGAGATTGCCACCATCGGCCTTGATATCGCA
>NZ_JBVVAK010000343.1:0-2399 GCF_055792825.1 Microvirga sp. GN3 | reverse complement strand
CTGTCCCTACCCGCCGATGCCACACCTGCAGGCACCCGCATGCTCTTGGTGCGCGGCAAGGGCGACAAGCAGCGGCTGGTGCCCCTGCATGCTCGAGCCATTGAGGCGATCGGCCAATGGCAGAGGCTGGCCCGCGCCTATTCCGGCGGCGCGCCCTCCCCCTGGCTGTTCCACGCGGTGCGCAACGGCACGAAGGCGCTGACGCGCCAGGCCGCCCTGCTCGAGATCAAGGAAGCGGCTGTGGCCGCAGGGCTGGCGAGCCCCGAGCGGGTGTCGCCGCATGTGCTGCGCCATGCCTTTGCCACCCACATGCATTCCGGCGGCACGGACCTGCGCGTGCTGCAGGAGCTGCTCGGTCATGCCGGCATCGAGACCACCCAGATCTACACGCATCTCGATACCTCCCGCCTCCACCACATGGTCCGCGACCTCCACCCGCTCAATGGGGAGAGCACGTCAGCGGCCTGAACAGCTGGAGCAGTGCTTGCGACGGCCTCAGAAAGCAACTTTGATCGGCAGATCCATAGCGATACACTGAGCTCAAAGCGCTCTTGTCCTGATGAAACGCAGTCACTGTACGCCAGATTGCCAGCGCTTCTCTTGCAGTCGTACCAGGATCGAATGACCATGCTCGGCAACCATTCCCTCTCCGGTCTCATGAAATGGCTTACACACGAGGAATGGCGCGAGCCGTTTGCAGATGTCCTGGACCTGCACCTCGGTCCAGCGTGCGAAGACTACGAGATGGACTTCGAAGAGATCGCCGAGGTGATCGGCGATCATGCGGCCATGATCCTGTGGGGCTGCGCCTTCGAGGACTTCCTGACTCAGGCCATCGAGCCGGATGGACGTAACATCGTCGAGGACTATCTCAAGCGCCGCGGCTGGAAGGAGAGTACCGGCAACCGGCGCTACATAGAGGCGCTGCGGGCCTCCTGCATGAGCCTGTACGAGGTCAGTGAGATCGTGCCTGGCCAATCCTTCCTGGCGCGGGATCTCTTACGCGGCGGGGAGCCGATCCGGGTCAGCGAGCACTCCGCCACCAAGAGCCTCCAGGTCTGGGACAACATCGGCGCCCGGATCGTTGCGGTGTCGGGCAAGAACATCCTGGCCGGAGGCCTCCTGCCCTTCCGCCCGAGCGCCGCCACGCTGCTCATGGACGAGCTCAAAGCGGCTAGGAAGGAGGCCCAGCGCGAGTTCCGCAAGCTGGCCAAGGAGGCCCAGCTGCCCAGGTCCACCCGGGAGGATGGCCAGATCGCCGACCTCCTGTTCATGGCAACGGCTGCACCGATCTTCAGCAACATCTGGCTGGATGATGCCCTGGCCTTTGCGCTCGATCAGAGCCTGCCGACTGTTCTCAACAGCGATGGCGACGAGGTGGTGTTCTGCCGGGTTCGCTTTCCGTTGCGCGCGAAGGACGCTGCCGCTGAGATCCGCGAGCGCCTGCGCGCTGTTCCGGCATTCCAGGAAGAGAACGAAGGCTTCTGGAACTGGATCGCGCCGCGCCAGCCTGCCCAATACAGTCCCTCCGGCAAGCCGGTGAGTAAGTCCTCTCCCAGGGAGGGGCCGTCCATGCAGGTGACACTCGACACGGGCGAGACGGTCCTCGGCACCATCGAGCTGACCGATAAGGCGTTGCTGCTGGAGGCGAACTCCCGCGAACGGGCCGAACGCGGGCAGGCCCTTTTGGCCGACCTGGCTGGAGAGCTGGTCGGGCCGGCTTTGACGGAGATCGAAACCCTCGACCAGATGATGGCCGGACGCGATGGAGACGTCCAGCCGGATAGGGCCAGCGAGCTGCCGGCCGAACTGCAGGCCGAGCTCGTCCATGGTGCTCTCACCGACCACTACCGCAAGACTCTCGACGAGCCGATCCCGGCGCTCGGGGATCTGAGCCCACGGGCTGCCGCGCAAACCGCTGCGGGCCGGCGCAAGGTGGCAGAGTGGCTGAAGCACATCGAGAACCAGTCGAAGAGCGGGAGGCCGCCCGACGATCCGATGGCGAGCTACGACTTCACATGGCTCTGGCGGGATCTGGGTCTGGAGAAGCTCAGGCGCTAATAGACGCCGGTCTTGGTGTCGTCGCATCTCGCTTTCGGTCGATGAAAGCTGTGCGACGAGGAACCTGCGCGGCGATCATGAATTCTCGCACAACACGCTGAGGACGTTTCCATGTCGGACATCCCTTACCCTGATACGCCACAGCCGGACATTCCCGTGCCGCCGCAGCCTGACTTGCCGACACCCGTGCCTGAGGTCGAGCCGGATCCCAGCGAAGGTAATTACCCACGCCGTTGCTGAGGCTGGTTTCAGGCGCTGACGGTAGCGAGAATGGTGCCGAAGACGGTGACACTTGGCGTGAGCCGAGCCGTATCGACGACGGTGCGCACGGCCGCTTC
>NZ_JBVVAK010000342.1:0-2462 GCF_055792825.1 Microvirga sp. GN3 | reverse complement strand
GGCCGCCGAGGCCGCTGATTGGGTTGTGACGCTGACGCCGCAGCAGGCGCGTCGCAAGGCTGGCATGATGTCCAAACACTTCTGGCTTAGAAAGCTGTTGCAGAATTTTTGGCGACCTACTTAGCGGTGGAGCAGAATGACAAGAGCCTGTTTAGGAGACGGCCGTTCACGGTGGAGGTCATCCTGTGCACGGTCCGCTGATATCCGCGGTTTCCAGTCATCTGTCGTGATTTTGAGCGTATGTTGATTGACTACGGCGTCCAGGTTGATCACACGAGCCTGTTTCGATGGATCGAGGCTTATGCGCCAGAGTTGGACAAGCGCATCCACTCGCATTTCTGTATGACGAACGGCTCCTGGCGTGTCGATGGGACTGACCTTCTCATGAAGAGCCAATGGTGTATCTCTGCTGCGCGGTCGATGCAGCCAACCGATCAACGCTCTGCTATCATCCAAGTGGGATATGGATGCTGCACGACAGTTCTTCCGCAAGGCCCTGAAGCAGCCACACACCGCCAGTCCGCGAACCGTCATGGTCGGTAGACCCCAGCTTCGACTGCAACAAAAGCCATGAAGCGAAAAGGAGCGCTCCGACACTTCGCCAAGCTCCGGCAATCGACGTTGCTGAGTAACATTCTTAAGCGGGATCATTCGCGCATCAAGCGCGTGACCCAACCAGGGCAAGGTGTCAAGAGCTTCTTGTCTGCCTTCCAGACGATTACCAGGTATGAGATCATGACCATGATCCGTATGGGCCAAGTGGTAAGCGCACCAGCAGGTGACATGCAAGGCCCAGAGCAATTCCATCGCTATACTGAGGACTGCTGCCTAGGCTGGTTCCGCCTTCCCGCTACAGTAACCAACGGCAGTGTTTGGCACTTCTTTCAGCTTCTGTTGAGCTTAAGGTTGGCAGGGGAACACCAGCTGCACCCCGCGGGTGTTGTACTGCCGTCAGTCCACTCAATCGTCCTTTAGCAATCACTCCTTGAGGTGCTATTTTTCAGCTTCTATCGTCTGGTCGACGGAGAGGATCGTATGATACATTGTCCAACTCCACCGCCTGCGACAACCGAAGAACCCGTCATCTTTGTCGTCGATGACGACGAGTCCCTGCGCGAGGGGCTCAAAAGTCTGTTGCGATCCGTTGGGCTCAAGGTCGAGATGTTCGGTTCGGCTGCCGAATTGCTGCGAACCAACTTTCCCGACGTGCCCAGCTGTCTGGTGCTCGACGTCCGATTGCCGGGACTGAGCGGTCTCGACTTCCAGGCCGAGCTGGCCAAAGCAAACATTCACATTCCCATCATATTCATGACGGGCCATGGCGACATCCCGATGTCGGTGAAAGCAATGAAAGCCGGAGCCGTCGATTTCCTGCCAAAGCCATTTCGTGATCAGGATATGCTGGATTCGGTTGCGACAGCGCTCGAGCGCGATCGTCAGCACCGGCAGGCCCAAAAGCAGCTGTCGGACCTGCGGGCCCGCTTCGACACCTTGACGCAGCGCGAGCGGGAGGTGATGGACCTGGTGGCGACCGGCCTGATGAACAAGCAAATTGCGGGCGAGCTGGGGCTCAGCGAAATTACCGTCAAGATCCATCGCGGCCAGGTTATGCGCAAGATGGGCGCGCGTTCGCTGGCCGATCTGGTGAGAATGGCCGAGTTACTTGGGATCCGTTGATCCCCGCCATAGAGCCGGTGACCACGGGCGGCATGGTGGGAACATCGTGAGAAGGTGAATGGGCTCGGTGCGATCTCTCCGGATCGCGGTGTCCGTGAGATGCCTGCTCGCACGCGCTACCGGATCGGAGGTGTGAAGGAGCCGGATGGAGCCTTGCCGTAGCCCGCTAACCTGCACTGCAGGCCACCGCGAGATCCAAGTGTCTTGCGACAGCTTTCCAAGCCGCCACAGCGATCGTGAATCTCGCAGCCAGCCAACACCTTCTATCCGGTGGGAAGTGGCCTTAAGCAACCATGCTTCATGCTTACCTCAACAACCGATATGCACGGTACAAGCGCCTAAAACCAACGTATATGCTCCCCCAAACCCACCCGTTGGGTTCGTATCCGTCAAGATGATTGAGCACCAACAATAGGCAATGCTAACTTCAGAACGTTAGAATTTCAATCATTGAAATTCACCGGCGGGTGCCTGCAAGGCGAGTTGACGTCTAGAGACCGCTCTGAACGCAAAACTGCAGGAACCCGGGTGATCTCTTGCTCCCACGGGAGGACCTGCTGTCGCACGAGGATGCCCCCGGATGACGTGCTCAGATCAACTGCAGGATATTTCAATGATCTCCCCCTTCATAAACCCCACATACCTCTGGTACGATACCGCGCATTGGCTTTTGAGTCCGGCTCGCGCCGCTTCCGATTTCACGAAGCACTTCTTCGACAATCCTGGTAATCCGCTTACCAACACGCCCTATGGCCGGACCGTGTCGGCGGCCTGCGAATTGTTCG
>NZ_JBVVAK010000341.1:0-2474 GCF_055792825.1 Microvirga sp. GN3 | reverse complement strand
CGAAGCGGCCGTGCGCACCGTCGTCGATACGGCTCGGCTCACGCCAAGTGTCACCGTCTTCGGCACCATTCTCGCTACCGTCAGCGCCTGAAACCAGCCTCAGCAACGGCGTGGGTAATTACCAGCTGCTGGCGTTGATTGCCATGGAGCCGCCGGCCCGCTTTGAGGCGGAGCGGGTTCGCAACGCGAAGGCGGAAGCCCTGGCGGCGATCCGGATCCCCAGCGAGGCTGAAGCGCTTGCGAACTCGGTGCGCGGGCAGTATCGCGCCGGTCGTGTTCACGATGAACCGGTGGTGGCTTACCGGGACGCCGAGCATGTGGCGCCCGGCAGTGTCACCGAGACCTATGCGGCCCTTCGGCTGGAGGTCGACTACTGGCGCTGGGCGGGCGTGCCGTTCTACCTGAGAACCGGCAAGGCCCTCTCGGTCCGCCGGACGGAGGTGGCGATTAAGTTCAAGCAGGCGCCGATCTCGATGTTCGAGCAAACCTCGGTCGATCGGCTCGGGCAGAACTTCCTGGTTTTGCGGATCCAGCCCAATGAGGGCATCACGTTGCGCTTCAATGCGAAGGTGCCAGGACCTGTGCTGGCAGCGGAAAGTGTCGACATGACCTTCAAGTACAAGGATCATTTCGATGTTGCCCCGAGCACCGGCTACGAGACGCTGATCTATGACTGCATGACGGGAGACGCCCTGCACTTCCAGCGGGCGGACGGGGTGGAGGCGGGTTGGGCCGTGGTTCAGCCGTTCCTCGAAGCGTGGGCGAAAGCGGGAGCCAAAGGACTGGAGTTCTATCCCGCTGGTTCATCTGGGCCAGAGGAGGCCGGTTTCCTGCTGGCCCGCGATGGGCGGCGCTGGAGAGCGATCGAGTGATGGACTGTGACTAAGCCACCTGAGCGCATCACAGTAGCCTTTTGGCACAGAGATCCTCTACGAAATCAGCATAGCGCCTCCTGCGAACCCGTCCTAACCTCATTAGGGGAAGGGCTGGGCTGGACGGATGAAGACTCTCAGGGGATTCGGTTTACTCTCGCTGCTCCTTGCGGCTTGGACGTCTGCGCAGGCGGCCACCATTGAGGTAAGATCCGCGAGGGATCTAACGGTTGTGACGGTCGAGGGCGAACTCGATTTCAGGGATGAGGAAGCCTTCACGGACAAAGTGCTACGCCTCAAGGACGCTGTGGTAGTGTTCGACAGTGTCGGCGGCAACCTCGTTGCCGGGATTGAGATCGGCAAGGCCATCCGACTCAAGGGGTTCAGCACCCTTGTTCTGGACGACACGCTGTGTGCCTCCGCCTGTGCGCTGGCCTGGCTCGGAGGCAAGACACGCTGGGCAGCGCCCCGGGCGAAGATCGCAGTCCATGCCGCCTGGATGTTCAGAAACGGCAAGAAGCAAGAGACCGGGTCCGGAAATGCTCTCGTCGGCGCGTACCTGAACACCCTTGGGCTGACGGACGAGGCCATTGTCTTCATCACCAGCGCAGCCCCGGATGATGCCGAATTCCTGAGCTTCCAGAAGGCTGAAACCCTTGGCATCGCCGTCAAGCAGTTCGGCACGGGGCCCGAGCCCCAGCAGGCCACAACCAGGGCCGAGCCAGAGCCGTCAAAGCCGTTGGTATCTGCTGAGCCGGATGCCCGTTACTATGATCCCAGTGCACGGACATTGAACCCAGCGACAGCTCGTCCCACGCAGCCTGCGGAAACCAGAATTGCCGGGCTTCCGCCGGTATGGCGGCCCACCGAGCCGGAGATGAAGCCTCAGGTTCTTGACCTGACCAACCTGGATGCCGCTGCGCAGGTTCAGCGCCGCCTTCAGGAGCGGGCCTTCTTCCATGGACTCGTCGATGGGGTGTGGGGAAAGCGGTCGCGGATCGCCCTCAGGGACTTCAAGATCCGCAACGGGCTCGGCGCCGACGACCGGTGGGATCTGCGAACACAGCTAGCGGTCTTCGATGACCGCTACCCGGCGGCTCCCGTCACTTACGTGCCGTCCAATCCTGAGCAGGACGATGCGGGGCTCTTCATCCCCTTTGCTCTCGGAAACGGAGCTTCGCTTCACCCGCTTAATCCCGGTGACGCCCTGAAGATCCAAGCTCGGCTCTACGAACTCGGATACTATCGCAAGATGGGCGATGGGGTGTGGGGCATGGCGTCACGATTTGCTCTAACTGACTTCAAGGTTGCCAACAATCTGCCGCCCGATGATGCCTGGGACGGGAGTGTTGAACAGGCCGTGCAACGATCCCAAGCCATTCCGGCAGTAGAGACGCCCTTTGGTGAGTGGGTTCAGCCCGGAACAGCGTGTGGGGATCCGAACAACCCGAGACGGCTCGTCATCTCAGCAAAGACTGTAACTCTGATGTTCGTTGTCAAAGGCTTTGAACGCAACAATGCGCTCCCTGCAACGATCCGGGCACTCAACGATAGAGCGATTGCGCAGGGCCGGAGGCAGAGCCGTCAAGACGACGGTTGAGC
>NZ_JBVVAK010000340.1:0-2554 GCF_055792825.1 Microvirga sp. GN3 | reverse complement strand
CGCCGAGCCTGCCCAAGACCCGCTCCGGCAAGATCATGCGCCGCATCCTGCGCAAGATCGCCGAGGACGAGTTCGGCTCGCTCGGCGACACCTCGACGCTGGCCGACCCCGCCGTCGTCGACGACCTGATCACCAACCGGCAGAACAAGCGCACGCAGGCAGCGTGATCGACCACGAGCGTCATCCCGGGGCCGCGCGAGCAGAACCCGGGATCGCTTAACGAACCCTCCTCATCATGGCCGGGCACCGTCCCGGCCATCTCGATTCAGAAGAGCACTGCGTTCATCCTGGTCGGGATCACCGGCACGAGGCCGGTGATGACGCGGGAGAGAGTGCACCGGTGTCATTCCCGGCCGAAGCGCCAGGGAGGGGAAGGGAATCCACCCACAGGCTCGGCGCTATGGATCCCCGTCCCGGCCTGCGGCCGCCGGGGATGACAAGGCGCGGTTCCTAAACTGAACGGAACCGTAGCCTTGTGCTTCGCGTCTCACCCTCACGCATCATCCGCAGGAGGGTTCGAGACATGGATGCGCGCGCCGCCTTCGCCATCGCCGCCATCATCGGTATCGTGATCACCAGCACCGGGACGTCCGCCCGCGAAGTCGTACTCTTCGAGGGACGCGTCTCGCCCGGCACCATCGTCATCAAGACCGGCGAACGCCGGCTCTACTACGTGCGCGGGGACGGAACGGCGCTTCGCTACCGAGTGGCCGTCGGCAAGCCCGGCAAGCAATGGTTCGGCGAGACGCGGATCGACGGCAAATATGTCAGGCCCGCCTGGTCGCCGCCCGCGGAGGTGAAGCGCGACAACCCGCGCCTGCCCGCCGTGATCCCCGGCGGCGCGCCGAATAATCCCATGGGTGCGCGGGCGCTGACCCTCAATCTCGACGAATACGCTATCCACGGCACCAACCGCCCGAGCTCCATCGGAACTTACGCTTCCTACGGCTGCATCCGCATGCTCAACGAGGACATCGTCCATCTCTACGATCAGGTGAGCGTCGGGACGCGGGTGGTGGTGGTGCCATAGATGAACCGCGAGATCTGACTGCGCTACTCAGATCAATCAAGGCTCACACTGAGCCGAAGATCTTTCGGAGGCAGCGTTACGACCCGGTCAAGACATCTCTATGCCAGGAACACCGGACCTATCTTTACGGAAGGGTTAACGCATTCTCAATCTATGCGCTCGATGATGCCGAACACAATCTCTGAATAATTTCTGATAACAGTTTGGCCGGGGGCCTCATGTTCGGTTTTCTGTCACGGATTTCTTTGCGCGCCCAAATTCTGAGTCTTGGTCTTCTCGGCGCGGTGAGCGTGGTGGTGCTTGCTCTGGTTTACATGATCGGCGACGGCACCGTGCAGGAATATCAGCGCAAGGCCGCGACCGAAACGCGCCTCGAGCACCTGATCGACGCGGCCGACAAGGGACTGCTCAAGGCCCGCCGCGCCGAGAAGGACTTCTTCCTGCGCGCCCACGAACAGCATGTCGCGGACCATGCCGGCGTCATCGCTGAGGTCAACCAGGAACTCGCCGAGGTCGAGCAGATCGCAACGTCAGCCGGCAGGGCCGATCTTCAGGCTCAGGTGAGCAAACTGAAAGCCGGCCTCGTCCAGTACACCAAGCATTTCAATGCCGCGGTCGACCTTCAGCGCACGCTCGGTTTTGATGAGAAGTCAGGACTGCAGGCAGCCCTCCGGACGTCGGTTCAAGCGGCCGAACAGAAATTGGATAATTTCGACGACGATCACCTGAAGGTCTTGGTGCTGATGATGCGCCGGCATGAGAAAGACTTCATGCTCCGCGGCGATCCCAAATTCGGCGAGGACATCAAGAAGCGTGTCCAAGAGTTCACGCAGGATCTGTCGGGCACTGCGATTCCAGCCAAGACCCGGGCTGAACTCGTCGAAGCGATCACAGCTTACCAGCAAGCCGTTCTCTCCTTCATCGGGGCCCAGGTCGAGCTGATGGCCGAGAGCAAGGCGGTCGCGGAGGCTTATGCCGGCATCGAACCGGTGATCGGGGATGTGCTCAAGGCAGTCGACGAACAGTTCGAAAGCGCTCAGACCGCCGCCGAAGCAGCGATATCCCAAACCGCGTTCATCATGTGGTCTGCCATCGGCTTGACTCTCGCGGCTTTGTTGATCGCGGCTCTCACCATCGGCCGCGCAATCACGAAGCCACTTCTGGCCATGACAGGAGCGATGCAGCGCGTTGCGAAGGGCGACTACAGCGCCCCCATACCGGGTCTCGGCTTCAGAAACGAGATCGGCGCCATGGCTGCCGCCATCCAGGTCTTCAAAACCAATGGCGAAGAAATGGAGGATCTGCGTGCCGAGCAGGAGAACACACGGATGCGAAGCGAACGTGAAAAGCAGCGCATCATGGCCGAGTTGGCTCAAAGCTTCGAGGCAAGGGTGGGTTCGCTGACCCGGAGCCTGTCCTCGGCGGCAACCGAGATGGAGGCCACGGCGCAGTCGATGACGGCGGTGGCCGGCCAGACGACGCAGCAATCGGTCACCGTGTCCTCGGCGGCGCAGCAGACCTCGG
>NZ_JBVVAK010000339.1:0-2587 GCF_055792825.1 Microvirga sp. GN3 | reverse complement strand
TGATGAGGTGGACGCCCCCCAACGGCCTCGGTGTGCCAAAGTGGAGGTGTTGAACTGCACCACTTGAGGGAGGCGTCCATGGGAGAGGTTAGCACAATTGGCTTGGATCTGGCGAAGAACGTGTTCCAGGTGCACGGCGCCGATGCATCGGGAGCGGTCCTGTTCCGCAAGAAGCTGCGGCGGCACCAGCTTCTCACCTTCTTTGCCGGCCAGAAGCCCTGCACGGTGGCCATGGAGGCCTGCGGCAGCGCGCACCATTGGGCGCGGGAGATCGGCAAGCTGGGTCATGCCATCCGGCTGATCCCGCCGGCTTACGTCAAGCCCTTTGTGAAACGCCAGAAGAATGATGCGGCCGATGCCGAGGCGATCTGCGAGGCAGCCCAGCGCCCGACCATGCGCTTCGTGGCGCCCAAGAGCGAGCAGACACAGGCCGCCGCTCTCGTGTTCCGGGCGCGCGATCTCCTGGTGAAGCAACGAACTCAGATCATCAATGCCCTGCGCGGTCATCTGGCCGAGTTCGGCTTGGTCGTCGCCAAGGGCCCGGCTCATGTATCTCAGCTCGTGCGGGCTGTCGCGGACCCGGAGGAGCCAATCCCGGAGATCGCCCGACCGGTCCTCCAGATGCTGGTCGAGACACTCCATCGGTTGGACAACCAGATTGCAGGCCTGGACCGCGAGGTCGCCCAGCGAGCCAAAGAGAACGAGACGGCGCGTCGGCTGATGACCATTCCCGGGGTCGGCCCAGTGACCGCGGTGGCCCTTGCTCCACCCGCTGAGACCTTCAAGCGCGGGCGGGACTTCGCCGCCTGGGTCGGGCTCACGCCCTTGCAGCACTCCACCGGCGGCAAACAGAAGCTGGGTGCCACCTCGAAGATGGGTGAGCGGACCTTGCGCCGCCTGCTGATCATCGGCGCGAGTGCCGTTGTGAGTTGGGCAGCCCGCAACCGGGCTCCGGCAGGCTCGTGGATGGCGCGCATGGTCGCGCGCAAACCACCGATGCTGGTGCGGGTGGCGCTCGCCAACAAGATGGCCCGCATCGTCTGGGCCCTGATGGCGAGAGGTGGGGTTTATCAGGCTCCAGCCGCGATGGCCTAAGCATTCGCGGCTGCGGGGCTGTTGGGGCGTGGGAAGATCACAAGGAGAGAGATGGCGCAACGGTCACCGAGACGGGATCAGGAAAACCAGCTTTGCGACAAGAGCCTCGAGCACGTGGCTTTGAATTGGACCTGATCCGCGAACTCCCATCCGGGCCCGCGGCATGTGAACGGCCGCATCAGAGGCCGCACACATGTCAGACCCTGACCACGCGCTGCATCAAACCTGAAGATTCTTCTTGCGCTCTAGCGGGCGTCCACACATGTCGCAAACTCGCTTTTTACTTGCCTATACTGGAGGACCCGTGGTCACCGGCTGCTGTATAATCAACGGCTTAGCGCCGCTGCCTTGATGCCAAAATGGGGCTGAAAGTGCCTATACTTCGAGTTTGCGACAGAACCGCGGGAACATGCGCCGTAAGCCGGCATGGAACAGCATCGGCTCCTCGCCGAGGATGAGGAACTGATCGAAGGTGAAGCCGGCCGGCGGCACGATATCCGGTACGTAGGTCGAGAGGCGGTAGATGCGATCGCCAATCTCAACAATGCGGGTTTCCATCGGACTACTCCCTGGTCTGCCCTCAGCGCCAACACGGATTAGAACCGGTTTTCCGTCCGGAAATGCGGCAGGCGGAGCCAATGCCAGGCACCTTCCGACTGCGCCAGTTTTGGGTCGTGGCCCAGGCAGCAACAGGTTATGATCCGTTCGACACGTCATCATGCGCCATTCCATCGGGAGGAGGCCGACGATGTCCCGTCGCAAGCACCAACGTCGCGTGGAAGAGCACTACAGAAACCAGCTCGCCCCATGGCTGGTCAGTTCAGCGGGAGTGTGCGTCCTGCTGGTGCTGGCCATCTACGTCGCCACCATGCCCCTGTGAACCCGTACGGCTTCAACAATCCCGCTCCTTTACCGATCGGAGATCGTTGATGCCGTACCTGCCTGTCGCAATCATTGCATGGTCTGCCACGATGGCGCCGCCCAGGCCCAGCATGGTCCCGCCTCGCCCTATTGCCGGCTGGGAGCACCGGCCCGTGACGGCGCTCTCAAATGAACAGATTACCGATCTGCGCGCTCGCCGTGGCATGGGCTTGGCCCTGCCGGCGGAGCTCAATGGGCACCCGGGACCTGTCCATCTCCTCGGGCTGGGTGACCAACTCCGGCGGACCAAGGAACAGCGCACCCGCGTGCAGAAGCTCCATGCCACGCAAGGTGCCTTGCGGCTGGTTCAGCCCATCAGGCTTTCAGTCGCGGGACCCGCACCAGCCAGGTAATCGACACGAAGGCACCGATCCAGGAGCCGAGGGCTGCGAAGGCGACGTAGACCGCCTGCTCCGTGTAGCTGATCACCGCGAAGGCCGAGAGCAAGTACCAGATGGCGCTCCAGTTCGCCGCCCGGATCCGGTGCCGGGCGACCACGGCCGCATTGAAGAACACATAGGCCGCATCGGTCATGGCGGTGGCCAGCACGACACCGAGGGCGATCAGCGGA
>NZ_JBVVAK010000338.1:0-2611 GCF_055792825.1 Microvirga sp. GN3 | reverse complement strand
GGGTCCAGCAGCGGTTTGCGCGTGTGGGCGTGACCGATGCCTTCCTGCCCGACAAGTTCCAGTACGATCCAGCGTCGGACACATACACTTGCCCGGAAGGTAAGCGTCTGACGGCCCGCGACGGTCATGATCGGCCGGGACGAAGGCTGGTGCGCTACCAGGCCAGCAAGACCGATTGTCGGGTCTGTCCCAGCCGCCGCCAGTGCTGTTCTGGCAATCGCACTTACGGGCGCTCGATCGTGGTCACGCATGAGGATCCGGTGGTGAGCGCCTTCCGGGCTCGTCAAGCCAGTCCCGAAACACGGACCTTGCTGCGTGAGCGCGGGCGCGTGGCGGAACTGGTCAATGCATGGCTGAAGGAGAAGCTTGATCTCCGTCGCTTTCACGTGCGTGGGTTAGCGAAGGTCGGCACCGAGGCGCTCTGGGCGGTGTTGACCTACAACGTCCAGCAATGGATCCGGCTGCGGTGGCGGCCGCGGCTCGTAGCACGCGCAGCGTGAAGAAGGCAAATCGGCAGGTGCTGACGTCCCAAGGTGTGCCCCTTACGGAATAGATCTCCCGCATAACGACCGCCCGTCCGTTCTCACCGACATCGTGGGAGAGTGGTGAGTGTGAAGTGACGCCAGCTGGCCTGCTGAAGGGCGTTCACAGATGGATCGTGCACTATTCGCCCGAATTGCTCGAGCAGTTCAATAAACGCAAGAGAGTGGTCACCGGGAGGTGGCACATGGACGAGACGTACATCAAAGTCCGGGGGCGTTGGATGTATCTCTACCGCGCCACCGACAGCAATGGCGACACAGTCGAGTTCTGGTTCAGTGAGCGACGTAATCTGACGGCCGCCAAGTGGTTCTTGCGCAAGGCACTCAAGCGTCATGGCCGGCCCGAGCGAATCGTCATCGACGGCAGCCAGACCAATCGCGAAGCGATCCTCGCCTGCGATACGGCAAACCGACTGCAGGATCGGTCAAGGCGTGAGCTCAAGCCGATCCGGATCCGGCAGAGCCACTACTTGAATAATCGCATCGAGCAGGATCATCGGGCTATCAAGCGGCGGATCCGGCCGATGCTCGGCTTCAAGTCCGCCGGGAGCGCTCGTATCATTCTGGGCGGGATCGAGATGGTTCACATGATGCGCAAAGGACAGGCGAAGTACGCCTCCAATTCAAATCTATCGCTTGCAAAGCAGTTCGAACTGCTCGCCGCATGACGCGGAGCGAAGTTCGTTACCTTCCCTTCAACTTCAGTCAGGATTTGCGACAGAGCCGCCACAATTGTCCTCTCAACGCCGTCGAATACTTAATCGAGGCATCGGGTATTCTTTCCCAAGCCGGTTTCGCACAAGCTTCGAGAGCTATCTTCGATCGGCCTGAACCTTGCGCGCTATGGGGGCGTGCGCCTCCCGTGGCGATGCGGGCAGGTCATTGATGGACGATGCGTTTTCTCAATAATCTGAAACTGATTTTCAAGTTGGCGATCCCAACTGTAATCTTTGTCGCCATCACCATCGGATTGGTTGCTCTTGCAAAGATCGACCTCGATGCCCTCTCCGAGGACACGAAGGAAGTGGCGCACGTTGATACGGCCCGTCTGACCACCCTCCTCAAAATGAACGCCGAGATCAATGAGGCCAGCATTCAGGAGAAGAGCCTGATCATCTATTCATCCGCTGAAGCGGACAAGATGAAGAGCGCGGAGAAGGTTTACCAGCAGTACAGAGCGCAGGCCCTACAGCATGCCGATGAACTGATTGCGCTTTCCGCAACTACCGAACGTCGGGCCATCACCGAGAGCCTGAAGGCTGATATCCTCAAGTACTTCTCCCTTACAGATCGAAGCGTTGGACACGCCTTGCGCGACGAAGACTCGCACGCGCTTGAGATCGCCAATGGGGAAGGGCGCGACGCTCGCCGCAAGCTGCGTGACCTGCTCAACGAGCGCGTGGACGTTAATCAGAAAGCTCTCGATGCAGCGGTTGAGCACGCTGAGGAACTCGCCTCCTCGACCGCGGCCACGTTGATTGTCGTCTCGGCCTTTGGCATCCTCGTGGCGCTTGCCCTGCTCGGGTCGATTGTCGTGTTCGCCGTCGTGCGCCCGCTCGGCGCGATGACGTCTGCGATGGGCCAGTTGGCGAATGGCGATCTCTCTGTGACTGTGACCGGCACCGAGCGCAAGGACGAGGTCGGCGCACTGGCCCGCGCGCTGCAGGTGTTCAAGGACAACGCCCTCGAAGCCCGCCGCCTCGCCGCCACGCAAGAAGCCGAGAATCAGACCAAGATGCGCCGGGCCGAAATGCTCGATCATCTGACGAAGCGGTTTGAGATGAACGTCTCGGCCCTGACGCAGGGCCTGGCCTCGGCGGCGACCGAGATGGAGGCCACCGCCGGCTCGATGACGGCGATTGCCGGCCAGACGACGCAGCAATCGGTCACCGTCTCCTCCGCCGCCCAGCAGACCTCGGCCAATGTGCAGACCGTGGCGGCGGCGACCGAGGAGCTGTCGATCTCGATCCGCGAGATCGCGTCTCAGGTGGCGCAGTCGTCGCAGATCGCCGAGCGGGCGGTGCAGGGCGCGCGCCGCACCGATGCGGCGGTGCAGGATCTGGCCACCA
>NZ_JBVVAK010000337.1:0-2629 GCF_055792825.1 Microvirga sp. GN3 | reverse complement strand
CCCGCACCTTTGACGCGCTCTGGCGGGCCATCGGCGACATCTGCGATGGGGTCGAGGCTGAGGAATGCCGCAACTACTTCACCGCGGCCGGATATGGATTCGTCTGAACCGCCGTTGCTCTAGAATAGAGCAGGGCAGGGGAATACCTGACACCATCTGCCATAGGCAGGTAACTTGAGATTCCGCGCTCCCAGAATCTCATGCCAAAGTGCCTAGCGACAACCGGACCTCAGGGTCGAACGCGGTGAAGAAGGTGTCGTCATAGCCGCCGTCAGGATAAACGTCCTTCGTCCGCATCCAGTAGATGCTCATGGTACGACCGCCCCCATCAGCCCTTCATTGGATCTGGATCCGCTCCCCGGGACTGGATTGCCTGAAGCTCCCTCGTCAGCCGTTCGTTCTCGTCGCGCAGCCTCTTGATCTCTTCCGAGGCCTTGAGGATCGTTGCCACCGCTTTGCCAAGCGCCCTGTGGTTGATCACTTGTTTGGCCGCTTCGTGTAGATCATCCAGAATATCACTCATGGTTCATCCAGGAGATGCTCATCATTGTCCTTTTCCTGACCGATCCTCTCCCCGTTCTCTGATCCAGAGAGGCGCTTCGCTACTGCCTCAAGAGCGGCGTGGGCGTAAAGGCGCGGCAGGAACTTGATGTCATCGGGTTGCGCGGCCCAGTCCTTGTTGTCTGGGTTCATCTTTTTCCAAATCGCCTCGGCGGCGGCTTCGATCTCTTGCGGGTTCATTCCTTGATCCTCAGAACTTGTCGAGGGTGGCGGCTACCAGATCCATCGGATGCGTCTTGGCTTCTGCTCTCAGCTCGATCAACACTTCCTCCGCATTCCGCTTCTCATACTCGGCCAGTGTCGATGCGGCTTGACCGATACAGTAGGCGACGTTGTTCCTCACAACGTGAAAAGGGCGCGTATCAACGCCAGCCTCAATGAGCGCATTGGTGAGCCTGTCGGTCTCAATCGCCAAGGCTCTAAGCGCCTTGGCGAGTTCCTTCGCGTGGCTTTGGTGCGCAATTCAGATGAAGGCCGCGTTCGTCCTCTGGCGCTGGGGTTCAGGCAATGCGCTGGGATACCGGCATGCCGAAGCTGGTCATGACGTTGATGACCTTGCAGCCAGCCGCGGCTTCGGTCTTTTGCGTTAGCAGAGTCCGGGCGTGGAGGCTGCGACCGATCAGGGTCTTGTAGCGCATCATCGCAACCTCGCCCAAGGACCGACGGCCGTAGTTGACTGCTTTCTGCCAGCCGAGCCGACCACGCTCTTGGATCATCTGGAGGTGCTGGTCCCGCTGGGTGGACGCCGTCTCGGCCGTGTTGCTCGGCACTGCCGTTGAGCGCGGTGGGATAATCACAGCCGCAGCAGGATCCCGCTCGGCAATGGTACGGTAGACGGGTTCGCCATCATATGCGCCATCAGCCGTGACCGAAGCGATCGGGCCTGAGATCTGATCCAGCAAGGGACCAACCTGTGAGGCGTCGCCGTCTTCTGTGGTGGTCAGCTCTGAGGCGAGGATCTCACCGGTGTCGGGATCAACGGCGAGGTGGAGCTTGCGCCAGGTTCGGCGCCCTTTTCCACCATGCTGCTCGCGCTGCCATTCGCCGGCACCGAACACCTTCAGCCCGGTGGAGTCGATCACCACGTTCACCGGTCCGCTTGCTGTGCTCACCACCTTTGCCCCGCTCAGGTGAGCGCTGCGGCGCGAGAAGGTGGTGTGATCGGGCACCGGCAGGTCCAAGCCGAGGAGGCGCATGATCGAGCCCAGCAGACCCTCTGTTTGACGCCACGGTCGAGTAAAAGCCAGGCGCAGCATCAGCCCAGTCTCGATCGCGACCTCGGCGTAGCGTGATGGTCTGCCGCGCCGGCCCGTGCACGTCGGCGTCCATGCCTGAATCGCCTCGGCTGTCACCCAGATGGTCAAATCTCCTCGGCGGCGCAATGCAGCATCATAGGCTGACCAGTTCGTGACTCTATCGCGGGCCCTTGCGAACTTATGGCGGCGGTTCTCGTTGGCTTTGTACGGCATACAGCCCTCAGAGTCATGGACTGCCTCTATACCCGCTGGGCCATCACAACGTCAGCCGCCTCGCCGATTTTTGCACCAACGTCCTCCAGAGTGGCACCTCGCGTACAGCGCAACCTCTATGCAAACGTCCTCTGGAATTGCCTCTCCAGCTTATCAAGCTCTTGCAGAAAGGAATCACGTCGCTCGTGATGGCGCTTTGCAAGTGTGGCAATGGCCCTCTGTTTGAAAGGCTCGTCGATTGCGCTCATCAGGATTGTCTCTCGGTCCTTCTGGTACTCAAAATCAATGTCAGCCAGAGCCGCCAGCAACGACTGCATCAAAGGCAGAATGTCTGGCGAGTAGGTGCCTGGAGGCTGTTGAGGCGATTCTGAGGTCAGGCGGTTGAGCATGGCAAAAGACATCGTGTTCCTCCGAGTTTTTGTTGTTCTTCCGTAACATCGCTGACACGCGACGATATGCTGCGAGCGCTGGTGGGGATCTGCGCGAGAGCAGGCTTAGCTCCTGACAGATTGGGGCCTAATGCAGCACCGGTGGGCGTTCGGTCATAAAGAGGGATGGCCGCTTCCAGAGGAGAAAGTGGTCACGGATCGCAAGGCCCA
>NZ_JBVVAK010000336.1:0-2640 GCF_055792825.1 Microvirga sp. GN3 | reverse complement strand
AGACGCCGCTCCTCCATCTGCTCGGATGTTAGATGCGTCGGCCGCCAAACGTCGTCATCCATCGCGCGCCTCCTCACGAGGATCGACATCACCCTATGTTACACCACCTCCGTGAAGATCATTAAATCGGTGCTGAGACCGCACTTGAGAAGTCCAAGTCTGAGTCAGATTTCGGCCGGCCGAGAAAATAGCCTTGGGCTTCAGTGCATCCCGCGGCGCGGATTTGGGCGAATTGATCCTCCGTTTCCACTCCTTCGGCCGTAATCGACATGCCGAGGCCTCTGCCAAGCCGGACAATGGACTGGATAATCACCATGCAGTCTGGCTGCGTCGATAGCTCTCGTACAAATGATTGGTCGATCTTGATCTTGTCGAACGGGAAACTACGCAGGTAGCTCAGCGAGGAATAGCCTGTGCCAAAGTCATCAAGGGCAATGCGAACGCCGAGCTCACGTAACTCGTGCAATGCCGTCAATGTAGTTTCGTTCTCCTGGAGCAGCGCTGACTCCGTTAGCTCCAACTCCAGCCGGCTCGGGGCGATGCCGGTTCGGGTCAGTGTTTTGCGGACGCACGGCAGGAGGGTCCGGTTCCGAAACTGGATTGGTGAAATATTCACGGCCACTTTCATATTTTGCGGCCACGTCGATGCGATCCTACAAGCTTCGTTGATAACCCACTCGCCGAGGGGGGCAATCAAGCCAATGTCTTCCGCAATCGGAATGAACTCGGCCGGAGCGACAGTACCACGCATAGGGTGCCGCCACCGCAACAGGGCCTCGAAGCCCGTAATCTTGTTCGTTTGAAGGCTGACCTGCGGCTGGAAGTGCAATTGGAATTCGTTGTTTGCCATCGCCCTTCTAAGGTCGACCTCGAGTGCTCGACGAGCTTGGAGCTCGGCATCCATCTCAGGCTCGAAGAAACGAAAGGTACCACGCCCATCTGCCTTGGCGCGGTACAAGGCTGTATCGGCTTGCTTGAGAAGCTGCTCCGGAGACGATGTTCCCAGCTCCGTTGATGCAATGCCAATGCTCGTCCCGATGACTATTTCATGCCCGTCGATATCGTAGGCGGATCCTATCTCTTTGACGATGCGGGAAGCCAAAACTGCGCATTCCTGCGCTATGTTGATAGATGTCATTAGAATGGCGAACTCATCGCCACCAAGGCGCGCAATAACAGTATCGCTTTGGACGCACCCACGGATGCGTGTGGCGACAGTTTTCAGGAGCTGGTCACCGGTCTCATGTCCCAGCGTATCATTCACGTTTTTGAACAGATCAAGGTCAAGATACAGAACTGCGATGGTTGATCCATTCTCACGAGCTTTCTGCAGCGACTGCTCCAATCGCTCCCGGAATAGGATGCGATTTGCAAGGCCGGTGAGTGGATCGTGATGAGCCGAGCGGGCGAGATCTGCCGCAAGGCGGTGAAGTTTCTGATGCGCCCGCCCAAGCAATGTATTGTGTCTTGCGAGAAGGCCGGTGAGGACAATCCCAAAAAAGATAATGGTGCCGGTAAGGCCGGAAAAGATCCAATGCAAGCGGGAGAGTTCCTGCTCGTCCTCTGACGTGAGCGCCGCTCCGTGGTTGTATGTAGCCGATGCGAGTTGCGTGAGGCTGCTTTGACGAGGTTGCAGGATCTTCAATGCCGCTTCCGCGCGGCCGGGACTGGTGAGATCCTTGATCAGCGGAGCGGCAATATCTGTGGCGCCCTCGAGGTCACGAATAATCGTCTCGAAACTAGGGTCTCGCTCGAGAATGAAGCGGAAGCTTCCTCCGGTCAAATTCTTCACTGTGCCAGCAAAGATTTCGAAGCGGAGCTGGACGTTCTCGTTGTCGCTATTGCGGTTTGAATCCTTGAACACTCTGAGGGACTGATCGAGCTTCATAAACTCGCTCAGTGCCTGGCTTGCCTGCCAAGTCGGATTGTAACGAGAGATCCGCCTTAACACATGCTGACGCTCGAAAATCACTGTTGTGAAGTAAATCGCGGCAAGCAGAAAGCCACTAACAACGATGCCAAGCACAAGTTTGAGCGTGCGCGACGACAAACGTCTTTCCCCCCAGACGTTCACTATGTCTCGCTAGTACGAGAGCCTTAGTGGCCGTAATATTGGCAATGTTGACGTAGGGGGCATTATAGCTGATTACTCTCGAAGAGATAAGAAACCTAACGCGACATTTGATATACGTAGTTAATTCGGCGGGCGTTGTCACATTGATCGCTGCCGGGTGTAATAAGGTTTAGTGGACGGCATAGCTGGTTCAAGTGGTGGGACTAACTACCGCTTTGTTGACCGAATGAGCTATTTGGCGCCTGGAGGCCGGTGCAGTGGGAGGACCATTCCTTTCCCGGGCACTGTTCTCTTATTCCGGAGATCTGGGTCAAGCCCTTAGAGCGGCGTCTTTGCCCGTCTTACTGATATCACTTGTCGGAGCATGGTTCTCTCCGGGGTCATAGGCTGCCGCATGATGGGGGTCGGAAGCCTCAGCCTCGCCATGTTGCATACGCGGTCGGGTTCTGTTGCAACTTTGAAGATTGCTCCGCCTGAGCTACGACAGGAGGATGTCGAGAGGGGCTGGCGGTGAGGCAAAATAACAAGAACCCGTTCAAGGGTCGGCAATTCACGGCGGAAATCAT
>NZ_JBVVAK010000335.1:0-2644 GCF_055792825.1 Microvirga sp. GN3 | reverse complement strand
ACATCAGGGCCTGCGGTCATGAAGCACCGCGTTCAAAGGCCGGAGACATGACCGCACCCGCCCCGCTAGGCCCAAGCATCATCAACAATCACGTTGCCAAACGGGCGCCATCCAGACATGACAAGACCATTGGGATAGCACCTGCCTATCATTTTCCAAGCCAAACGGTATTTCAGCTCAGGACCGGGAAGGCACATGCTCGGTGGCAGATCACCTCCTTTCGTCATGGAGGAGTCAGATGAACGCCACCGTCAGCACCTCCACATTCCTGAACACGGAGCTTCCCACCCTGGCAGAAGCCGGAGGGTTCCATCATGGCTCGTCCTGCTCTCGCAAAGTGCCCGCGATACCGCCACGTCGCCGCTTGGCCATATGCTCCATGTTCGCGCTCTTCGCCTGCGCCTACGTCACACTCGATCGATTACCTAGCTCGGCCGTTTCAGTTCTGCGGGGAGGCGTCGGATTCGTGGCCCGCTCCGAGATCAGCCAGATGACGGATCAGGTGTTCTGATGGCGGAGGAAGGGGAAAGCTTTGCCGCTTCTCCTGTGAGCGACACCAAGCGCCCTCACGGCGCATTGAGGGAGAAAGCCCGATAATGCTTGCTATGGCAGGGTGACCTCTAACCAAAACGTTGCCTCGTCAGGGCCGAGAGCGGTCTTCAGTTCAGCAGGCGCACCAAACGTTCGGCTCGGGCTTACAAGAATCCCAAATGCAATCGACCGACCTCAAGGCTTGGTACCGGGGCCGGTCGTCTGTTTGGCGGTTATTTCGATACGCTCGATGTGATCGACGCAATGACCTCCGATGCCTTCTGGAAGGCTGCGTCCCGATCCGTGATGCCGTGGCGCCGGGCGATGTAGTGGAAATCGTTATAGATCGTCCACACTGCACCATTCTGGTCCTCCGTAACCAGCAGCCGTACCGGCCAGTCGATACCCGCATTCGAGTTCGAGGTGATGAAGTGGGAGCCGAGGGCCGGATTGCCGAACACCAGAAGCGTGGACGGACGAAGCGTGATCCCGGCATCGGAGGCGAGCTTCGACTGGTCGACTGTGAAGAAGAACATGATGCCCTTTGCGGCAACATCCTGTTTGATGCGGTCGATGGTTTCACTGAGCGAATAGGCGCTTTTCACGCGCACGATGCCGTTCTCGAACATCTGCCGGTTCAGCTCCTCTGCCTTCGCCACGAGGGGCGCCAGAGCGAGGGCGAACGGGATGAGGGTAGCTGCGCCGAGAGCTGCGATACGGGATGCCATAGACTGTTCCTCCTGGTTGTCGCTCACGCATGTTCCTTGAGCCATGCCGCAAGCATGAGGGCATGCCTTCGCCGCCTGAAATACTGAGTGGCTTTCAAGTCCATGCCGACCGGCTATCGACGCCCGGGTGGAAGATCGCGTTCAGAAAGAAACAGAGGAGCGACCTTTCCTGTGCCACCCCTGCCCTCTTAGCCGCACTGCCCATTATAGACGCCGGCTATCGGCTCCATCGCAGGTCGGTATTTCACATGATCTTCCGTTTCTATGACCATGCCCTGAGCGGACGCCACTGTGGCACCGCGTCAGAAACGGAGGAAACATCCATGACCAGTCGAACGGCTCTCAGCGTCGCGGGCGCCATGGCGGCCGCCCTCGGGTACGCTGCAACCACCGCAGCCCATGCGCAACCCAAGCCTCCACCGACGGCGGCCCAGGAAAAGTGTTTCGGGATCGCCCTCAAGGGGCAGAACGACTGTGCGGCCGGCCCCGGCACCACCTGCGCCGGCACGTCCAAGGTCGATTATCAGGGCAATGCCTGGAAGATCGTTCCCAAGGGCACCTGCACCACCGTGATGGCGCTGGGGAACCGCATGGGCAGCCTGCAAGCTTTGATCCGCGACCTTCCACCCTCCTGAGCCGGGCTGCGGAGAAGGATTCCGCAGCCCGTTGGTGGACGCGTGCCAAATGCCCGGAGCCCACATGGCGGCCCCGGGCCACTCCAAAGGATGACAGGAGGAGATCATGACCTCACCAGCTTTTGTGGCACTCTCCAGCCTTGGGGTGCTTCCTGCACAGGCCGGACTGGGCCTGAAGCCCCAGCATTACCGGGAGATCCTCGAGACCTTGCCCCCGATTGGGTTCTTCGAGGTCCATGCGGAAAACTATATGGGCGACGGCGGACCGCCGCACCGGTACCTGGAGCAGATCCGGGCATGCTATCCGCTGTCGGTGCACGGAGTGGGCTTGTCCATCGGCGGGGACCAGCCGCTCGACCAGATGCATCTCGCACGCCTGCGGCGCCTGATCGAACGCTACGAGCCCGAGTCCTTCTCCGAGCATCTCGCCTGGTCCACGCACGACACCGTCTTCCTCAACGACCTGCTGCCCGTGCCGTACGACGGCCCGACATTGAAGCGGGTCTGCGAGCACATCGATGAGATCCAGGAGATCCTGGGACGACGCATGCTCCTGGAGAATCCCTCGACCTACATTGCATTCGAGCAAAGCGATATGTCGGAGATCGGCTTCCTGCGCGAGATCACGCGCCGGACCGGCTGCGGGCTCCTTCTCGACGTCAACAACGTTTTCGTCTCGGCCATCAACCATGCCTATGACGCCAAGGCCTATCTCGACGCGTTCCCCGCCCACCATGTCGGCGAAATCCA
>NZ_JBVVAK010000334.1:0-2721 GCF_055792825.1 Microvirga sp. GN3 | reverse complement strand
GTAGAGACGGGCAGGGGGAGCGGGCCTGAGTTGAAGGCGGCGGCCAGAAATGCCAGCGTATTCCTTGAGCGTCTTAGTCCGCGCCCGTCAAAACAACGGGGCAAGTCCTCACAATCCGGCAAGACCTCATCCACATTACAGGAGGGGCAACGCAAGGCGGTGCGGGCGGCTCTTCTGGCAGGGGTGGCGCCGGCACAAGTCGCGAAGCACTTCGGCCTTCCGTTTGCCGCTGTCCGAAAGGTGCTTGAGGAGACCGCGTAGGCTTCCAGGTCGAGCAGGCACGCTCCCAACCTGGTTGACATTCGAACACCCGTTCCTCAGCCTCACTGAGAGCCTCTGACTTTTAATCAGAGGGCCCCGGGGTTCGAGTTCCAGCGCGCTCACCAACAATATCAAAGGGTTACCGGCATCCGCCCTTTGAGCTTTTCTTTCCCGTGCGCACCACGTGCACACCGACGAGGCAGCGCGAGAGACAGAACAGAGGAATCATAATCCTTGTGTCGGGGGTTCAAATCCCTCCTCCGCTACCATCTCTAAGTGGCTGAACTTGAATCGTAAAATTCAAGTTCTAAAGAAGCTGATTTCTCCTTGGTATGAGCGCGAAGCGAGGCCTCCATACCAAGCTTATACCAACGGCCGTTTCCAGAGATTCGACGGCATCCCGCGAAATTCTGTCTCCAATCTATGGCGTGGTCGCCCGACTGCGGGCGCACCGTCAAACCGGAAATTATTTCTGGTTTAATGGGCTTCCATGGCTCTCAGGGGAGGAGCGCGGCACATAATCAGCACGCTCAGCGCCTTTGAACTTCGTTTTGCAACATCATGGTTGAACATATACCCGGATTGAGTGCTTATAGGCACAGGAACGCTAGTGATAGACATGCCGCGGGTTAACCCTGATATCCTTATATGGGCACGTGAGAGCGCCGGTCTCTCCCGTGAGGATGCCGCGCGCGCGCTCGGCTTGGCTGGGCCTGAAAGGCTGGCCGACCTGGAATCTGGCCAGCGAGAGCCTACCCGTACACAGCTTAATCGAATGGCCGATAAGTACCGCCGTTCCTTGGTGACGTTCTACCTCCCGCGCCCACCAGCCGCGGCCCCGCGGACCCACGATTTCAGGACAATGGTGGACCGGGAACCAGACGTCCAAGCGCGCGTCGAGGCACTGGTACGAGAGATTAAAGTTCGCCAAGCGATCGTGCGGGGAGCGCTCGAAGAGGTTGAGGAGGCGGATCCGCTCCCCTTCGTCGGCTCCGTTCAGGGCAACCAAGGCCCTCGTGTGATCGCCGCCACTATCTTGCAGACGTTGCGGTTCAACCTTGATGAGTATCGTTGTCAGCCGACTATTGAGGCCGCATTCAGGCTTCTGCGTGAAGCGGTAGAAAGCATTGGCGTCTACGTCATGCTGATGGGCAATCTCGGCCACCACACCACGAACATCAGCCCAAGAGTATTCCGGGGCTTTGCGCTGGCTGATGACGTCGCGCCTTTTATCGTGATCAACGAAAATGATAGTCATTCCGCATGGACATTCACGTTGATTCACGAGTTGACGCATGTGTTCTTGGGTCAGTCCGGTATCAGCGGATATGACGGAGATCAGGACATTGAGCAGCTCTGCGATGAGGTCGCCGCCTGTTTCCTTCTACGGCCTGGTGAACTGCAAGAGATAGACGCGCGCCGCCTCACGAACGATGCGCTAGTGGAGCAGATCAGTGAGTTCGCTCGAACCCGTCGCGTAAGCCGGAAGATGGTCGCGTTCAACCTTCGCAAGACTGGAGCCATTAACTGGGATCGATACCAGGAACTGTCCGCTCGGTTTGATGCGGAGCGTCTCGAAGCCGCTGCCCGCCCTCAGAGAGACGGAGCCCCAGACTATTACGTTGTCCGGCGCCATCGAATGGGCCCTGGCCTTACTCGGCTGGTCGAACGCATGATCGGAATCGGGGTTCTTACGTCTACAAAGGCGGGTCGAATCCTTGGCGTTAATCCCACCGCAGTCGGCAGAATGGCCGCCAGCAATCGAGCGGCATGAGGCTGACACTTGGTCTATCTACTCGACGCAGACACCCTCATAACAGGTGATCGAAACGCCTATCCTGTGGCTCGTTTCCCGGCTGTCTGGGAATGGCTGCTCTTTCAGGGGACGAGCGGCCGAGTTCGGATTCCAGTCGAGCAATATGAGGAGGTCGTCCGAGGCCGAGGGGACTTGGTCGATTGGCTGCGGGTGCCTGAACACAAGGAGGCCTTGGTTCTCGGCGAGGATGCCGATCTCGAACTCGTCCAGCGTGTCCTTGAAGAAGGATATGGCCCGAATGTGAATGAGGAGGAGATTGAGGAGATCGGGCGCGACCCGTTCCTGATCGCTCATGCGATGGCATGTCCTGGAGAGCGAACTGTCGTGACGTTTGAAGTCTCTGCCCCAAGCCGGCGAAGAGCTCGACGTAAGGTGCCAGACGTTTGCGCACAATTTGGTGTTCCGTGCATCAACTTATTCGGCTTGATCCGGCTTCTCGACTTCACAACGGATTGGGAGCCACCTCAGCCAGTCGACGAAGCTGCCTAACGTCGATCTCCGCCTCAACGACCCGGACCTAAGAGTCTGACTCAGAAAGACCGTTCTGGTTTCAGGGCCTTACAAGCCTTCTGGTCAGTATCCGGATATGGGCGATGAAGACCCAGGCCACCGCGCTCTCAATGGAGGCTTCGAAGTCCTTGGCC
>NZ_JBVVAK010000333.1:0-2722 GCF_055792825.1 Microvirga sp. GN3 | reverse complement strand
CGCGCACCATCGGCCCGCAAGCCTCAGTTCCAGGAGGCCGTCATGGCTGAGCACGACGAGGATGTTGCCCTGATCCGCCGCTGGTTTCAGAAGCTCCAGGTCTGTATTCAAACGGTGGATTTCGTGGTCTCCCGCCCGCTCTTTGCCGAAGACATGATCACCTTCGGCTCCTTCACAGCGTTCACGATGGGGCGCGAGGCGACCGAACGAGAGCAGTGGCGTCACGTCTGGGGCCAGATCGACCAGTTCCGGTGGCGTCTTGATGATCTGCGCACCCTCATCTCGGGCGACCGCCTCACGGCGGTCGGCATGGCGGTGTTCGAGTCCACCGGCTACACCGAGGACGGCAAGGCGTTTGATCGGCCCGGACGAGCGACGGTGGTGCTCGGGCGGCAGGCTGTGGGTGAGGAGTGGGTCGCCCAGCACACGCACGTGTCGCTGTTCCCAGGTACACCTGCACGCTCCTTCGGCCCCAAGCGGGGAAGGCCACCGGCTTTGTAAAACCAGCACTTCAGCCGCAGGGGCTTGACGCTTCGGAGCACGGGGCCGAGTTGCAATCTCCGTTACAGAGAGGCCACCCATGACCGAGCGAACCTACAATGTTTTGTTCCTCTGCACCGGCAACTCAGCCCGGTCGATCCTGGCGGAAGGCATTCTGCGCAAGGATGGCGCGGGTCGCTTCACAGCCTACTCGGCAGGCAGCCAGCCGAAGGGCACCGTCAACCCGCTGGCGCTGAAGGTGCTGGGTGACCACGACTATCCGACAGACGGGTATCGCTCGAAAAGCTGGGACGAGTTCGCGGCTCCGGGAGCCCCTGTCATGGACTTCGTGCTCACCGTCTGCGACAGCGCGGCTGGTGAGGCGTGTCCGGTGTGGCTGGGACATCCCGCACTCGCGTATTGGGGCATCGAGGACCCCGCCGCTGTCGAAGGTTCCGATGCGGACAAGGAGCAAGCCTTTGTTCGCGCCTTCGAGTTCCTGAAGAACCGGATTGGCACGTTCATTCGCTTGCCTAGAGCAACTCTCGATCAGTTCGGGATTGGCGCCCGGCTTCAGGCCATTGGCCATGTGGAAGGAGCAGGCATGACGCCATCAAGGGGAACTGACCTGCATCAGCGGTAGGAGGTGGCCGAGAAGCGCAAGGCAATGCCGTCAAACTGGTGTGGCTGGGTCGATCTCTGAATCCTGGATTTCAGCCAGGATGGGCTCGGGCGTGAACGGCGAGCGCTCAAGCAGCAGCACCTTGGCCACCGCGCCAACGGTCCGCAACTCGTCGAGAACACGCTTCATCGGCTCAGACATTGCGGCTTGGCGAGCCTCCTGCATGGTGCGGAACTCCAGCAAGGTGAACGTGTCAGGGCTGTCCTGATGAGCGCTGCGATAGGCCATGAAGGATACGGCTCCAGGCATCTTCAGAAGCTGGGCGATCCAGTCGCGAACATGTCGGTTATAGTTGTTCCAGTTCTGGGTGTCGGTCGGACGGTCATACTGAAACATCATATAGGCCATGAGCCACCTCTGGGTCAGCGCATCTGAGATTCCGTCTTCGCTATCAGAGGCTTTCTCACTATCCAGACCTAATCGCGAGCACGTCGATCACAACAACAGCAGCCATCAGGAGCAGCGCGACCAAGGTTTGGGAGAGCATTACATGAAGCCCATGATTACCGCCCCACAAAACAAGAACGCGAGACCTGCAACAACGAGCGCTTCGTTCTCAAAAGAAAGGAAAGACTTGATTCTTCTGAACATCCTGCCCTCCTCATCGCATGGAAGTATACGCTGTCCCCAGCGGCAAGGATATGCCCGTTGTCAGCTTGAAGATGCCTGGGAGCAAACGCCGCTTTGGTGCCGAGGAATCCGCAAGGGCCTCGCGACGACTCAGATCGTTCGAGGTGTGATGGACATCAAAAAACCTGCTCCCCGGCGTCTAATCTCAGCATGAGTAAGGCCCCCAAACGACCGAGCCAGCGTGACGACCTCAGACGGTGGGACAATGAGGGCAGTGCGCCGCGCTCTGGGCAACCTTCCCATGAGCCGCATCTTGCATCCAAGCATGAGGCCCAACCGGCTCTGTACTACTTCAACATCAGGACGCCGAACGGCCTCATCGAAGACCCGGAAGGAGAGACGTACCCGAGCCTCCAGATCGCCCGAAAGAACGCGCTCGCCAAAGCCCGCGCCATGATCACGGAAGGTGATCAGAATAGCGAGGATCGGCACGACTGGAGTTTTGAGATCACGGACAGAGCCAACCAGCATGTCCTGACGGTCGCGTTTTCAGAAATCTCTAACTCGAAGGTGACGGGCCAAGGCGAGGGACACTGACTGCCAATGCCGCTATGCGGAGAAAGGCGAGCTTATCATGATCAAGACGCCGCTTAGGGATGTTTAGTCCCGGCATTTGGTGGAGCGGGTCGAGCCTGAAGCGTTGCGGCTCGCTTGTAAAGATCTTGCAGATGTACTCGTAGGGGGTGAGGCCGCGCAGGGTCTTGAGCCGGCGGGCGAAGTTGTAGGCGGCGAGGAAGTCGCCCAGGTGACCCCGCAGCTGGTCGTGGGTGTCGTAGTAGTAGCGCCTGACGGTCGCGTCCTCGAGGGTCCGGTTCATGCGCTCAACCTGTCCGTTCGTCCAGGGATGGCGCGGCTTGGTCAAGCGGTGATCGATGTCGTTCTGCGCACAGGCGAGCTCGAACGAATGCGCCCGGAAGATCTCGCCGCGGG
>NZ_JBVVAK010000332.1:0-2805 GCF_055792825.1 Microvirga sp. GN3 | reverse complement strand
TGGGCACAGGTCTCGCAGCGCTCCACATGCCCGCCGAGGGCGGCCGTGCGGCAGGCCTCGATGGCGCTCATCACCTTGAGCTGGCCGAGGCTGAGAGGGCCGGCATGGGCGGCGCGCCAGACCGCCCCGTGGGCCCGGAAGATCTCCGCCACCTCGAGAGCCGGGTGGGGCACAGGCCCCCTCAGGCCGGCGGATCCGCGAGAGGCAGATGATCGAGCGGGCTCATCACGGTGCGGATGAGCTGGGTGGCGACGCGGGTGTCGCGGGCGGTGGTGTCGAGCTTGGTATGCCCGAGCAGCACCGGGATGACGCGGATGTCGACATTCTGCTCGAGCAGGGGGGTGGCGAAGCTGTGGCGCAGGGTGTGCAGCGACACGGATTTGTCGATCTCGGCCAGGCGGGCGGCGGCATGGCAGGCGCGGTTGAGCTGGCGCGGGGTGAGCGGGTTGCCCCGGTTCTGGCCGGGAAAGAGCCAGCCCTGCGGCCGGGCTGCCTTCCACCAGGCGCGCAGGAGCGCGAGCAGCTGTGGCGAGAGCATGACATAGCGATCCTTGCGGCCCTTGCCCTGCTCGACGCGGATGACCATGCGGGTGGAGTCGATGTCGCTGACCTTGAGGGTGACGACCTCGGAGGCGCGCAGACCCGCCCCGTAGGCGACACTCAGCGCCGCCTTGGATTTGAGGGTGGGCGCTGCCTCGAGCAGGCGGGCGACCTCGTCAGGACTGAGGACCACCGGCAGCTTGCGCGGCTCGGGCACGAACGGGATCTGCTGCATGACCTCAGGTCTATGCAAGGTAACCTGGAAGAGAAAGCGCAGGGCCGTGACGGCGTGGTTGATGGTGGGCGGGCTGGCGCCGGTCTCGCTCAGGAACAACTGGTAGCGACGCACATCCTCGAAGCCGGCCTGGTCGGGCGAGGCGCCGAGGAAGGCGCTGAAGCGGCGGATGGCCCGGATGTAGGCGTGCTGGGTGCGTGGGGCGAAATGGCGGATCGTCATGTCGTCGATCAGGCGCTGGCGGAGAGGGCTGACAACGGATGCGTGGGTCATGGGAGGCTCCTGTCCTGAGGGTGGAGGAAACCTCTCCATTCTCAGGCCGGACACGACCCGACGTGACCTCTATGATCGTTCCAGACACCGACAGAGCCGGCATATCCTACCGCGGTAGCGGTTTAGTCCTCTGACCCGATCCGGACGTTTAGCATCCGGAGGAGACTGTCGGATTTCGGGACGCCTGGAACCGCCCCGGCTGCAACTCCCTCATCATAGCCAGTCGCCGCTCAAGAGCGGCAACCTGTCTTTGTGCAATGCAGCAACCTGCCGGGATTCTAGGCGTTGTTCGTCTTGGAACCCGAACGGAGAAGGTGCGTGCTCAACTTGGAAACTGACGCCGATCTGAGATTAACCCCGGCTGTTGATGCGGCGGGAGCCGGTGGCGTCACGCGGGATCATGCTTCCGGCGAGGGGCCTGATTGGGGTCCTGCGAACCTTCGGGAGCCTGTAGGAGCCAGCCCTTCCAGTTCGCGCCGATGGCTCGCGCCCGTTCTGGTGGGCGCGGCCGCCGCGTTGGGTGCGGCCGCCCTGTACAACCGCAAGCAGACCCAAGATGCCGAGCGCAAGTACCCGCCCATCGGCCGGTTCCTCAACGTGGATGGGGTGCGCCTGCACTACATCGCGCGCGGCCAGGGGGATCCGCTGGTGCTCATCCACGGCAACGGCGCGATGATCCAGGACTTCACCGTCAGCGGCCTCGTGGACAAATTGGCGGAGCGCTACCGTGTGATCGTGATTGACCGCCCCGGCTATGGCTACAGCTCGCGGCCGCGCCAGCTTTGGACGCCACGTGCTCATGCCCGGCTGTTCCGGAACGCCTTGACGCAACTCGGGGTCGAGCGGGCCTTGGTGTATGGGCACTCCTGGGGCACCCTGGTGGCCGTAGCTCTCGCACTGGAGGCTCCATCGCTCGTGCGCGGCCTCGTCCTGGGTTCAGGATACTACTACCCGACTCTGCGGGCAGACACGTTCCTGCTCTCGCCGCCAGCCATTCCGGTGATCGGCGATGCCATGCGCTACACGGTCTCCCCGCTCGTTGCCCGTGCTATCCTGCCAGGCATGCTCAAGCGCGTGTTCCAGCCAGCTCCGGTGCCAGAGCGCTTCGAGCGAGAGTTCCCGAAGGCGCTGATGCTGCGGCCGCTGCAGCTTCGCGCGGCGGCGGAGGATGCGGCGCTTATGACGCCGTCAGTGATGGAGCTGGAACGGCACTACGGCGACCTGAAGGTGCCGGTGACCATCGTCACCGGTGCTGACGACCAGATCGCGGATGTGGGCCGCCAATCTGCACGGCTGCACCGCGAGTTGCCGCACAGCGAGTTCATCGCCCTTCCGGGTCTCGGCCATATGATTCATCACCTGGATGCTGACGCCGTCGCGGCTGCGATCACCAATACAGGCCAACGCTCAAGTCTCAGCTAGCGCGAGTTGAACCGAGCCTAAACTCCCAGGCGAGCTGTACGGTGATGGACCTTAACCTAATTCGATGCTTGAACGAACTCGACACCGTAGACGCCGCCTCGGCCCAAACCACAGAGATCCCCCAAAGCCGAAGGACTCTTCTGGTCGGAGCGAACCACTAAAGCGCTTTTGATCTGGGCTTGAATCCCTTCGGGTGGTCTGTGCGTTGACGGGGATATGGCCCGGGAGGCGAGCCATGCCCCAGCCCTATTCTCCCGATTTGCGCGAACGTGTTCTTGACGCCTGCGAGCGTGGCGACCTTCCTCAGGTCGAGATTGCCCGCCGCTTCCAGGTCT
>NZ_JBVVAK010000331.1:0-2809 GCF_055792825.1 Microvirga sp. GN3 | reverse complement strand
CCGAGGTGATCGCGATGGCGAACGACTCGGAGTTCGGGCTGGCGTCGTATTTCTATGCCAAGGACATGGCCCGCGTCTGGCGCGTGGCGGAGGCGCTCGAGAGCGGCATGGTCGGGGTGAACACACCGGCACTCGCCAACGAGATGGCGCCGTTTGGCGGCGTGAAGCAGTCGGGGCTCGGCCGTGAGGGCTCGAAATACGGCATCGAGGGCTTCCTCGAGATCAAATACATCAACATCGCAGGAGTGTGAGCATGAAAGAGCCCGGCATTGCCGGGCCTTTTTGTTGATGGAAGTTGCCGAATCTCACTGCATTCCTATGCGCTTCTCGCTCTGAGCAGCAGATTGGCCAGTTCCACGAAGCCATCGCCAGAGTGACCGTTCGCGATGTAGGCCGGCTTGTTGGTCAGGCGATGTGTGAAGGCCTGGATATTGGCGACGCCGACGCTCAAGGGAAAGGCTGCAAACATCGGCTTGTCGTTCGGTGAGTCGCCCGCATAGATCACGGCCTTCTTCGCTTCTTCCCAGTCCATGCCGAACACATCGGCGAGTAGGGTCTTGGCCATGCTCAGTTTGTTGTAATCGCCGAACCAGCCGTTCACGTGAATGGAACTGACCTTGGCCTGTGCGCCCGCGCGTTCGAAGATGGAAACGATTCTGTCCACCTCCGACTCGGTTAAGGCAGGTACGTCCTCGCAGAAGTCGATGGCGAGATCTGCCATGCGGTAGGCCTGATCGCTGGCAAGCGCCGCACCTGGCACACGTGCCAGAACGTCCGTCTCGATGGCATCGAGTTTGGCACGGTTCCGTGCCAGCTCTTCGGGGCTCGCCCAGAAGCGTTGCTGCATCTTCTTGCGCTCGCGATCGTAGCGGAAATAGAAGGCGCCGTTTTCTCCCACCACCGCATCGACCGGCCACATGCGGGCGATGTGATCGCACCAGCCTGCTGGTCGTCCGGTCACGGGAATGACGAGGAAGCCCGCGCGATGCAGCTCTTCCAGTGCGCCGTAGGCAGCGGCCGTCAGCATTCCTTCCGTGGTGATCGTGTCATCGATATCGGTCAGCACCACACGAATGGAGCGCGCCGTTTCCAGCGGCATCTGGGCTAGGGGCTTCATGGTCATCCTTGGGCTATTGGAAAATCGTGAGGTGGCTAATCGACGGTCTTTAAGCATGATCCTGTGCTGAGATCCAAGGCCATTCGATGAATGGGCAGGCCACCCTGTGTGCAATCTGCGGTCCTGGGCTTCACGCCTGGGATTTCTGACGTAAAGTGACGCGATGCCAAACGATGCTGAAATCCTCACCGCCCTGTTCGATGCCGCTCTGAAGGCGGCTCTGCCGGATGGCCAATTCGACGATCGCCTGCCGCCCAAGCCGAAAGGACGAACGATTGTCCTCGGTGCCGGCAAGGCCTCGGCCCGCATGGCGGCGGCCTTCGAGGAGGCCTGGGCTCGTGCGGGAGGAACCTGCGACGGCCTTGTGGTCACGCGATACGGGCACGCGGTGCCGACGAAAGCCATCGAAATCGTCGAGGCGGCGCATCCGGTTCCTGATGAGGCCGGGTTGCAGGCAGCCGGGCGGATCCTGGCCCTGGCACAGGAGGCTGGCCCCGACGATCTTGTCGTCTGTCTCATGTCCGGCGGGGCCTCGGCCCTCCTGTCACTTCCCGCGAAAGGCGTGACGCTGACCGACAAGCAGGATCTGAACCGGGCGCTCCTGAAATCAGGCGCTCCCATCGGAGAAATGAATCAGGTGCGCAAGTCGCTCTCCGTCATCAAGGGCGGGCGGCTTGCCGCGGCGGCCGGGAAGGCGCAGCTGGTCACCTATCTGATCTCGGACGTTCCGGGCGACGATCCCGGCAGCATCGGCTCCGGCCCGACGATCCCCGAGCGCGTCGATCCGGACGTTGCACTCGGCATCCTGCGCAAATACGGCATCGATGTGCCTAATCATGTCCTGCAGACCATCCGCTCCAACGTCATCACCGAGCCCGTAGCCGGCGGTGCGGTGCATATGCTGTCGACGCCCAAGATGGCTCTCGATGCCGCTGCCGCCAAAGCCCGTGAGCTGGGGCTGACGCCGCTCGTGCTCGGCGATGCGCTCGAGGGAGAGGCGAGGGAGGTCGGGCGTGTCATGGCCGGCATTGCGCGCTCCGCCCTGATGCATGGAGAACCGGTGAAAGCACCGTGTGTCCTGCTCTCCGGCGGCGAGACGACGGTGACGGTGCGCGGACAGGGGCGAGGCGGACGAAACGCCGAGTTCCTGTTGTCTCTGGCCGTTGCTTTAAAGGATGAAGACAGGATCTCGGCTATCGCTTGCGATACCGATGGCATCGATGGTTCCGAGGACAATGCGGGCGCTTGGTTCGACGGTAGCCTGTTCGAGAGCGCTCGTGAGAAAGGCATCGATCTCGCGGCCCATCTCGATAGAAACGATGCCTATACGGCATTCGCCGAACTCGACAGGCTCGTCGTGACGGGCCCGACGCTGACCAACGTGAACGACTTTCGCTGCATTCTCATTCGCTCCTGAGCGAAGCGGAGTGCCGGCTCAGATGGAATAGCTGAACCCTGTCGTGTTCGTCTCCGGCACGATCATCGTGACCTTGGTTCCATGCCCTTCCTGACTCTCGACTTCCAGGTCTCCGCCATGGAGCTTGAGGATGTACCAGGCGAGGCTTAGTCCTAATGATCTTCACTAAAGACCTGCAACGGAGAGACCTGCGTGCCGAAAGAAGCTGGTAATGAGCTCAGGCCGTTGCTGCAGGCGGCCGAACTCGCGGCGGGCCAGGCGGTGCAAGTCGGCGA
>NZ_JBVVAK010000330.1:0-2832 GCF_055792825.1 Microvirga sp. GN3 | reverse complement strand
GAGCAGCCGTTCGTGATGGACACATCCAAGTTCGAGCGAACGTTCGGGGGCTCGGTCACGCCGCTGCGCGAGGGCGTTCGACAGACCATCGCCGCCCTGCAATCCACCCCCTGAGCGCGTGGTGCCTGCGGTGTTGGGCGCTCATGGATGGCTGAGGTTTCCTCAGCCATGCACCCGTAGAGCCGCTTTGGATAAGCTTGGTGCGGCGCACATCTGTCGCATCTCAGCCCGCGGGATCGTTTCTTCAACGACTTTGCTAGCCTTCTTCTCAGCCTCTGTGAGGATGACATCGATGTAACCAGCGGATTTTTGCCGGCATTTGGAATGTCGGAAGCTACCGTCACGGAGTAACAGACTTTTGGGCTCGCAATCAGGATGGCGTCAGCGTGGCATTGAGGGTAGGAAGTATGGGCTCCACCATACATCGAACGGGCAGCCGCATGAGCAACTTGCTCTGTGCTAAATTGGAGCACTGGAGGACACCGCGATGGTCGACGTCTTCCGAGTGCCTTTGGATGTCACGTACGCGATTGTTGGTGGCGTACCGCCAATGGCGGAACATCTCGCGCGATGACCTTGCCGCAAAGAGTTGCATTTCCAAAGAAGACATCCGCAATCGAGGATAGCAAAAAAGACATCGAGGAGGCGATGCTGAAAAGTCTGTCCGTGGTGCTCAACGTCCCCCGGGATCAGCTGATCTGAGACCCCACTCCTCTAGAGGCACGATCTGTGCAACAGGCAGGAAAGCCGTTGCTGAACTCCTACGGCAGAGCAGGAGTGACGTGCCTTGAGAACGGCACAGTGAGATCATCACTCGAGCTAACAAAAGCACCGGCTTCGACGCTGGTTTGCGGGTACAGGCCACCCCTTCCTGGATCGGGATCAAAACGAAAATCCTTCGCCTTGTACGGTATTCGCGCGGAGAGGTGCCCTGACAGCAGCGGAACCACGAAGTCGGCCTGTTGATTTGCTAATGTAGATGAAAGCTTAGCCGCAGATAGTGCTTACAGGCTATGTTTGTTCCTGCTTTGTTCTAGCATTCGGAATTCATATGAGCTAAGGTCAATATTCAGAATTTATAGAAGCGGAGCCGTGATGAGCATGGACAAGAACAAGGCGATCGAAACAGCGGTGGCCCAGATCGAGCGTGCCTTTGGCAAGGGCTCGATCATGCGCCTTGGCGGCGGTCAGGTTGTCGAGGTGGAGACGATTTCAACCGGCTCGCTTGGGCTCGATATTGCCCTGGGCGTCGGTGGCCTCCCGCGAGGTCGTGTGGTCGAGGTATATGGACCGGAGTCGTCTGGCAAGACAACGCTTGCACTCCAGACCATCGCCGAGGCTCAGAAAACGGGTGGCGTTTGCGGCTTTATCGATGCCGAACATGCACTGGATCCGGTTTACGCCCGCAAGCTCGGCGTCAGCCTCGATGATCTCCTGATCTCTCAGCCGGACAACGGCGAGCAGGCGCTCGAGATTGCCGATACTTTGATCCGCTCAGGCTCTGTCGATGTGCTCGTCGTCGACTCGGTGGCGGCGCTGACGCCGAAGGCCGAGATCGAGGGCGAGATGGGCGAGAGCCGTCCCGGTCTTCAGGCTCGCCTGATGAGCCAGGCTCTACGCAAGCTCACCGGTTCGATCAGCCGCACAAAGACGATGGTGATCTTCATCAACCAGATCCGCATGAAGATCGGCGTCATGTACGGCTCGCCGGAGACGACCACCGGCGGCAACGCGCTCAAGTTCTATGCCTCCGTGCGCCTCGATATCCGCCGCACGTCCACTCTGAAGGACCGGGATGAGCCGATCGGCAACCAGGTGCGGGTAAAAGTGGTCAAGAACAAGGTCGCTCCGCCTTTCAAGCAGGTCGAGTTCGATATCATGTTCGGTGAAGGCATCTCGAAGATGGGCGAGCTGATCGACCTCGGCGTGAAGGCGAACGTGGTGGAGAAGTCCGGCGCGTGGTTCTCCTACGACAGTCAGCGCCTGGGCCAGGGCCGCGAGAACGCCAAGACCTCCCTGAAGGACAATCCCGAGATTGCAGCAGCGATCGAGGCAAAGATTCGTCAGAACGCTGGTCTGCTGATGGCTGAGTTGCAGGCCAACGATACAGCCGATGCTCCGGCAGATGATGCAGCACTAGTCTGAACGAGGAATGCCCGTCCTGGTAGGCTAGCGATGTGAGATCGAGTTGGCCCACATGATGCGCAAGCAGCAGGCGAACTATGTCCGCAATCTGAGCTTGTCACGTTGCGGAGGTTGGCCGAGATGAGAATCCCCAGATATCTCTCGCTATGCCGCAACACCCGCAGCTTCGCGCCACGTGGCGAACGCCTCGGCTCGGAGGAGCCGGTGCGTTTCGGCAGTGGTGAGGTGACGGGGAACAGTGAACGTGTTGTAGATAGCGGCATGCATTGACAGGAACCGCTGCGCTGAGTGTCACTGAGCATTTTGGCGTGAGACAGCCGATTCAATGATTTCAGAGACTTAGTCGCTGCGCTGAGACAAACCTTTGGGCATTTAACGTGAGATTCTCGTTGGCCTTGAGCATTTAATGGGAGATTACGGCTCACAAACGTTGCCTGGATTTGAAGCGGAGTGAGCCTGGCGGGCAACCATCAATCCAAGCGTTTGAGCGCGGATCAATGCCAAGCACTGCATATGTTAGCCGGAATGGAGCAGGGCAGGGGAATTCCCGAAGCCGTCTTACATGGGCAGACCGTATGTTCGTTGCCGGCGGAGGTGGCTCGTCCACACTATGCGATGAGCGAGGGTTGCGCCGGATGGGCCGGTGCCGAGCCTCCCGCACAGGGGACGAGCCATGCAGCAGAATAG
>NZ_JBVVAK010000329.1:0-2833 GCF_055792825.1 Microvirga sp. GN3 | reverse complement strand
TCTTCGCCAGATCCAAGCCAATTGTGCTAACCTCTCCCATGGACGCCTCCCTCAAGTGGTGCAGTTCAACACCTCCACTTTGGCACACCGAGGCCGTTGGGGGGCGTCCACCTCATCAGAACCCGCCACAAGACCGGCCGCGATCAGGACTCTTCGCAAGGCCCCTCGGCTCTGACGAAGGACCCGAGCGGATGAACTGTTGAGAAAAAGCTTGCAAAGTGCCCCGCGATTGGACGACTCATGAGATCTTGCGCTGGCCTTGACGAGACGTGAAGCCCAAACGCCGTGCCGGCCCGATACCAAAAATAAGGAAACTCGACGTCATGGGTCCGGGTTCAGATGGTCGTTGATGTTCCAAGTGTCTGAAATGCTAACAGAAAGTTAACAGCCTCTTCTTGAGCCGTCTAAGTGTTGGAAATTGGCCACAGTGTATTGAAGAACCGACCTAACTGCGCTGAAAAGCACGTCCATTCGCTTGATCTCGGCCCCGTCCCCGATAATGTGGCTGCAACGACAGGGCTCCCCAGTCGTCATCCTGGTGAGTTCGAATGAAAACGGGCCGCCGGGTACTAGGGGAAAAGGGACGTGTTTGAAGGCTTCGTTGAAGCTGCCGAAGCACAAAAACCCGGCCCCCCAGGGTCTCGAAACTTTGGAGGTTTAACCATGAAGCTCGCTAAGAGCCTCTTCCTCGGATCGGTCGCGGGTCTCGCGGCTGTCGCCGGGGCTCAAGCCGCCGACCTTCCCGTGGCCAAAGCTGCGCCGGTCGAATACGTGCGCGTCTGCTCCACCTACGGCGCAGGCTTCTTCTACATCCCCGGCACCGAAACCTGCCTCCGCGTCGGCGGCCGTGTTCGCGCCGAGTTCCGCTACCTCGAGCCGACCGATCGCGCCCAGGATGCGATCGGCTTCCGTGCTCGTGGCCGCATCCAGCTCGATGCCCGCACCGCCACCGCTTACGGTCTGCTCCGCACCTTCGTGCGCTTCGAGATGACCCGCGACACCGGCGTTTACGGCTTCAGCGCCACGACGGCCAACGTCGATCAGGCCTTCATCCAGTTCGGCGGCCTCACCGCCGGTCGCGTCGTGTCGTTCTACGACAACAGCGACCTGCCGACGGGCCACTTCGGCACGCTCCGCTTCTCGGACGCCCCGACCGTGAACCTGTTCGCCTACACCTTCTCGTTCGGCAACGGCTTCTCGGCCACGATCTCGGCTGAAGAAGGCCGCTTCGCTGGCACCGCCTTCGCCGGCACCTCGGTGTTCACCGAAGCCGGTCAGACGATGCCTGACCTCGTCGGTAACCTGAAATACGCCGGCACCTGGGGTTCGCTCCAGCTCTCCGGTGCTCTGCACCAGCTGCGCAGCGACAACCTGATTGAAGTTGCTCCTGGCATTACCGACTTCCCGGACTCCGAGCTCGGCTGGTCGGTCTCGCTCCAGGGCTCCGTGAACCTGCCGATGCTGGCCGCTGGCGACGCCCTCTGGCTCGCCGCGTCCTACGCTGACGGCGCTCTCGGCTACCTCGGCTTCGGCTCGTCGGTCACCGTCGGCTCGCTCACCGAGTCGGTTGTCGACGCTTACATCGGCGTGGACGGCGACATCCATACCGGCGAAGGCTGGTCGATCGCCGGTGGTCTGCGTCACTACTGGACCCCGACCATCCGTCAGAACGTGTTCGGTTCGTGGGCTCGCGTTGAGTACCCGAACGTGGCTCCGGCTGTGTTCCCGGGTGGCCTCGGCATCGGTGTTGACTTCACCGAGTGGCGCGCCGGCACGAACGTGATCTGGACGCCGGTTGCTGGCCTGGACCTCGGTGTCGAGGTTCTCTACGCCAACATCGATCCGCGCGGTCCGGATCCGGTCGACCTGAAGAACGACGTTTGGGAAGGCCGTATCCGCGTTCAGCGCGACTTCTAATCGGCTTATCCTGATCGGATGAGAGAACCCCGGTGGCAACACCGGGGTTTTTCTTTATCTTAGAGTCTCGTGAACTAGGAAGGGATGATGTGACAAACAACGTGTTTGCCCTGCAGATTTCCGCTAAGCGAAAGGAGATGAAATTGTCGATGCGAGGTCTCGCACACGCCACTGGCATAGCCGCCTCGACAATCTCGCGGATTGAAAGTGGGAAGCTCTCACCGACCTTAGACAATGTCCTGAAAATAGCGGCCGTGCTTCAACTCGAGCCTCCTTTAGCGGAAAATAGTCACAGTGCGGCCAGCACGGAAGCCAAAGTCGCTGAAGATGACCCGACCAGGATGAATCACGAGCTGATTACTTACAGGAGAATAGCGACTACGGTTCTCAAGCCGGGAACTCGACGGGATGTCAGCAATTTAGCAGCGCGCAATGGCTATACGGCCGCAGTTCTGCTAAGAGGTGTTATCGAACTCCGGTCTAGTACAGGGATTCGAGAGAGGCTAACGCGTGGCGCTACGATAAATTGTCGCCTCGTTGCTCGTCATGAATTCTATTTGATTGCTATTCAGGAAGCTGAACTCATCTGGATAGTTTGACGTTACAATCCCAAAAATGGAATACTTGCCTGCCAGTTCCACTGCCGTTTGAAGCGCGGTTCTAAAGCCGTGTTTGAATCCAAGCGTTGATAGCCGCGGCGTTCCATGATCAGTCCTAGACGGGCCTCAGCTTTAGAAATTTGCTTCTTCGATGTGAGCTACCGATCAAAGCTGATCCGCAAGCTGGAGAGCAGGTTTTGATGAGGTGGACGCCCCCCAACGGCCTCGGTGTGCCAAAGTGGAGGTGTTGAACTGCACCACTTGAGGGAGGCGTCCATGGGAGAGGTTAGCACAATTGGCTTGGATCTGGCGAAGAA
>NZ_JBVVAK010000328.1:0-2843 GCF_055792825.1 Microvirga sp. GN3 | reverse complement strand
AAACGCTGACTTCGCCTTGATCGCCCGCGATCAAGGCCCCCACTTGGCGCGGGGTGGAGCAGCCCGGTAGCTCGTCAGGCTCATAACCTGAAGGTCACAGGTTCAAATCCTGTCCCCGCAACCACCGACAATCGAAGCCCTTGAGGAACAACCCCCTCAAGGGCTTCGTCGTATCTGAAACCCGATGAACGCCCTCCAGCGCCAGCCGCGCGGAGGGCTTTTTGCTGTTCAACCTCCTGCTGACCAGCCGAGCACAACACCAGAATACGCGCCAGGTCGCCGTGCAGAACCGCATCGAGACCACCCTCGACGCGCGGGCTGAGCTCGATCTTCTCGATCAGCGAGCGGATGAGCTCCATCGCCTCATCCCTGTGGGCGGCATCGTCCAATAGCTGCTCCAGCTCCTCGACCTTCTTGCGGTAAACCGTCGCGAGGTTCGGATGCACCGATACGTTTGGTGGCGTTGAACTTGCACCCTTTTGCCTGACCAGTACGACCTTCTCATTCTCCAACTCTTCCAACCGCGCCTTCATCGACGGCTGGTACAAGCCATCCTCGATCGCGCGCATGATCCCGTCGATCTTGCGCTGCACGCCTGCGCGCTTTGATTCGAGTTCTGCCGCCCTGCCACCTGCCTCCTTCGTGAGCCGGTTCACCTCCTCCTGATAGGCACGGGTGAACTCCGCCACCAGCTCCGGCGTGAGCAGGTTCTGCTTCAGGGCCTTGAGGATGCGCGCCTCGATCTCCTGGCGGCTGATTGTGTGGTCGTTCGTGCACAGGCCCTTGGAGCGCCGCCCGGCGCAGCCATAGCGGTCCTTGGCCATGATCGTGTAACCGGCGCCGCAGCAGCCGCAGACCAGCAGGCCCGAGAGCAGGAAGCGGCGGCGGTGGGCACGGTTGAGCGCGTTGCCGCTCTCGTCGCGGCCCATCTCGAACGCTGTCTTCTCCTGCCGCCGCTTCACCTCCCGCCAGAGGGCCTCGTCAATAATGCGCAGGTGCGGCACTGCCGTGCGCTCCCAGCTCTCCGGCGGGTTCGGGCGTGCCACACGCTTGCCTGTCCTTGGGTCCTTCACATACGAGCAACGGTTCCAGACCAGCTGTCCGACATAGAGCTCATTATTGAGAATGCCGGTGCCGCGCTCCTTCTGACCTCGAATGGTCGTGTCCTGCCACGGGCGGCTCTCGGGGCCAAGAATGCTCTCCTCATTGAGGCGCCGGGCGATCGCCCGCGGGCTCACCCCATGGGCGAACATCGTGAAGATCCGCTCGACCACAGCGGCCTCACCCGGGTTGATGACGCGCCCTCCTCTTTCGGTATGCTCGACCACGTCATAGCCGAAAGCCTTGCCAGCTGCGGCGCGCCCCTGCAGCACCCGGCCCAACTGACCTCGTTTCGTCTTCTCCCTCAGGTCGGAGAGGAACATCTGTGCCATAGTACCCAGCATGCCGACATGCATCGTCGTCACCGCGCCGACATTGACCGCATGCAGGCTCATGCCGTGGAACTGCAGTTCGTCATGCAGGCTGGCCACATCCGAGAGCTTGCGCGCCAGGCGATCGAGGGCTTCCACGATCACCACATCAAACGAGCCGCGCCGTGCCTCAGTGAGCAGAGTTTTGTAACCAGGACGATTGCTGCTGGCGCCGGAGAGCGCGCGGTCTTGGAAGGTCGTTGTGACCTGAAGCCCCTGTTGCGCGGCATAGCGGCGGCAGACCTCGATCTGATCCTCGATCGAGGCATCGCGCTGGTTCTCGCTCGAATAGCGGGCATAGATGGCGGCACGCTTCATGCCAGGTCCTCCAGGGCGGCTTTGAGTCGGTCGAGAGTGGCGCCATGGCGGCGGCTGGCCGCGAGGTTGTCGGCCTGGATGTAGAAGCGCTCAGTCGTCGAGAATTGCCGGTGACCGAGCAGCGGCGCAGCCGCTCGCGCCATGTCGGCCGAGACGGCGGCAAGGCTCGAGGCGGCGCAGTCGCGCAGGAGATGCGGATTGATTGGCGTCCCGAACAGCCGTCGGGTCAGCTTCGTGATGCGCTGATAGACAGAGCGAGCATCGTGCATGACACCCTCCTTGCCGAGCCACAGCTTGGTCGATTCTGTCGCTTGCGGAAATAGCGGCCGCACCATGGACAAATAGCGCGCGAACCAGGACACGAGCGGTCCGGGCAACTCGAAGCTGACTGGCTGACGGGTTTTAGTCTCCTCCGAAGGAATGGTGATGAGCCATCCACCTTCCAAGTCGACGAGATGACGCCCCAACTCCAAGGCAGAGAAGTTCTTCACCCGTAATGGGCGAGCTGCAAGCAAAGCCAGCATCAGGGCATCGCGGTAGGCCAAAGCCTGCTTGAGCGATAGGCTCCCGCTAGGCAGGCGCTCCAACTCCGCGACTGCCGCCGCGAAGATCTCTGTCGTCGGCCGCATCCGGGCCCGCTTGTCGCGGCTGGGCTTGACGTTGATCTGGACCCGGTTGCAGGCATCCTGCAGCCAGCGCCAGTTCCGATCCGGCGCCATCGCCTGCATCATCACCTTCACCCCCACCAGCATCGACAGGCGTGTGCGCGGAGCAACGATGGAGGCAAGGTGGCAGACCGTATGTTCGTTGCCGGCGGAGGTGGCTCGTCCACACTATGCGATGAGCGAGGGTTGCGCCGGATGGGCCGGTGCCGAGCCTCCCGCACAGGGGACGAGCCATGCAGCAGAATAGCAAAGTGTTTGTCGGTCTGGATACGTCGGTGCGCCGGGAGACCGGCAAGGAGTAGGAGGTGAAAGTCCCCCACGATGAAGGGCTAGCAACCCATATCGGCCCCAAGCCGTGCGCAGGCAACCGTGAGGATGTCGGCGAAGC
>NZ_JBVVAK010000327.1:0-2982 GCF_055792825.1 Microvirga sp. GN3 | reverse complement strand
TCAAGAACACGTTCGCGCAAATCGGGAGAATAGGGCTGGGGCATGGCTCGCCTCCCGGGCCATATCCCAATCAACGCACAGACCACCCGAAGGGATTCAAGCCCAGATCAAAAGCGCTTTAGTATTCGTGGGCTTTCATTGGTCTGCCATCCAAGACCTCTGGGTAGAGGCCCCGCCGACCAAAAGAGCACAAAGACCTAAAGCTTGAGGCGGCGGTCGTAGAAGTTATGTGCTCGGCGCAGCGAGTCCTCTGCCGCCTGCGCGTTGTACTCGACCTTGAACCCTTGGCCCGAAGCCCAGTCCTGTTCGATGAAGCCGTGATGAGCGCCCAGATAGATCGCGAGGTCCACTGGGGCGCTGTCACTTGCTCGGCCCGCCACCAGTTCTTCGCAGGCCCGAGCCGGGGTCCACTGGTCCTCGCTGCCCACCATGATCAGCAGTGGGAACATGGTCTTGTCGGCCAGCGCCCCGCATCGCGGATAGTATGCCGCCCCGGCCTTGAAGGTCAGGTTGTCAGGGTTCACCACCCCTTCACTGACTTGTCTTTCAGCCAGGGTGAGAACCGCCCTCGCGCCCATTGAGACGCCGAGAAGACCGACGCGGTTGCGGTCCACAAAGGGTTGAGCCGCGAGGTAGAAGAGAGCACCGTAGGCATCGGCAACCCGATCCACTGAAGCTGGCTCTTTCACACAGGCGTCCTCGGCCTTCCGGCTTGTGAAGCTGTCAACTGACAGCGCGACATAACCCCACGAGGTCAGGAGTTCTGGCAGCTTCTGGCTCTCAAGTGCTGACACTCCTCGGCAGCCATGGAGCACAATGACCGCAGGGAAGGGACCATTACCCTCTGGCTTTGCAAGATACGCTTGAAGGCGGCTTCCAGGCGTCGGTTTTGGGTCTTCTCCCCGCTGGCGAGCCCGTTGTTCCTGGAACTTGCCAAGAGGACGGGCCGCACCGTCGAGTTCGACTTTCGCGATCACCGGGGTAGCTGAACCCGATGGTTTGACTGGCTGTCCCCAAGCATGGCTCGCGAAGAGCATCACAAGCCCGATGAGGGATAAACCGACTGATCGACACATGGCACCCTCCGCGCCAAAGACCGCATCAGCAGGGCCATAATCCCACCTGTGGCAGTGGTATTCAAGGGGAATGCAGGCACGTGATCATGGGCGGGGCAGGTAGGATATCGGTGTTGGATCGACCACTGGTACCGTCATATGTTCTCAGTCTGTCAGGGAACTGCCGCTCTGATCGCCTATGCTCTCGTTTCCAGCCGAAAGACCGATCCTGTTGGCCCAAGCCACACGGCTGGATGGTCTCAGTCTGAAACCGGGCGGTAGGGCATTGGATTGATGCGAAGGCCAAGTACTTCTGGCCGAGCGTAATGCCCAGTGACATCCATCAACTGTGAACACTTGATCGTCTCGTTCAGATCGAGGTCGGCGTAAAGGATTGTCTCCTCCTTGTAGACCGGCCCTGCCAGCAATCTTCCATCCGGCGCGATGATGCAACTGCCGCCCTCAATGATGTAGTCGCTCACTGCGGCGAGTTCATCGGCGAACTCGAAATCGGATGGATAGCTCGCCTTGCGGATTATGTTGGCAGCCGAGATTACGAAGACGCCGCCTTCGAACGCCGTGTTGTGGGCATTCGTGATCGCCATGTCCGTATCGAACGAGGTCGCCGCAACGTGTATCTGCTCTCCTTGGTCGTAGAGGGCGAACCGCGCCAGCGGCATGAAATTCTCCCAGCAGACGAGCCCGCCGATCTTTCCCGCCGGGGTATCGTAGACCTTGAGAGTGCTTCCATCGCCGTAGGCGTGAACCATACGCTCCGAGTTGGTGGGGACGAGTTTCTGGTGCTTGCCGATGATCTCGCCATCGGGGCCAATCAGCAGGATGGTGTTGAAGAAACTGCGTGTGGTTGTGGACCGCTCGTTGACTCCGATGGCGATAGTCACTCCAGCCGCCTTCGCTGCCTGCCCAAGGCGTGCGGTCGTCGAACTCGGCACCTCGACCGAGTTGCGCCACAGGCGTGACCATGCTGCCTGGGCCTCCGGGCTGCCGAACCGTGCGAAGCCTCGGCCCCAAACGGTGGCATTCGTGAAGATCGGGATGAACAATTCCGGGAACACGACGAGCTTCGCGCTGTTCGCTCCCGCTTCCGCGATAAGCGCACAAGCCTTCTCGGTGGTCTTCTCCCGGTCGAGGATGACGGGCTCAGCCTGAACCGCCGCGACCTTGATGATGGGCAGTGTATCTTCCATCGCCAAGTTCCTCCTGTTTCCGACCTCGCGGGAGGCTTGTCAGCATACCAGAGTGTGAATGATCCGTCGCCTCAACAGTGCTTCCCCAGGTGCTGGTTAACCGGCGAAATTATGGTGATCTTTACCGGTCCTTGGGGAGCTACGAGCGCCTGTAGCTACAAACAAAAGCTGGGGGAGCGGGCGCGGAACGATGCGGGGAAATACGAGCCGAAGGCCATCCCCCAGGTTTACCTAAGTGCTTGGATATGCTCAATTCTTCACGCCCTCTCCTGGGCACCATCTCTCCTAGATGGTCCATCGCCTTTCTGATCAACGATTTCCCTGATCCTTCAACGCTCTTGCAGGTCTCTAGTCTCACTAGGGGTCTCACACATGGCGTTCACGATGGCTCGTCCGTTGGAGTTCGCTCCCGACGGTGGAGCTTGCCCGTCTTATTATCCTTCCAGCGATATAAGGAGCCTCAAGGGCACCTTTTGCGTCGCTTCAGCTTGGCAGGAAGAGCAAGGCGGTCAAAATCGGAGAGATGGTTCAAATGTCCCTTTCGCACCAGGGACACTTCCACAGAGCCATCACTGGGCAAAGAAAAGGCTCCGTAAGGGAGCCTGAGTTTCAGGGAGGACCAATGAACTTCCCAGCCCATCGTCAGTGTCATCCCAGCACTTAGATGGGTCAATTCACCAAGTCTTTCAGACTGTTAAGAGACAACTATCCTGTACCCC
>NZ_JBVVAK010000326.1:0-3011 GCF_055792825.1 Microvirga sp. GN3 | reverse complement strand
CGGCCGCTGCAGCCGCAGCACCAGTTCGATCAGCTCTTCCTTCGTCAGGCGCTGCAAATCAGTGCGATCCATGGCCCCATGGATTCAGGAATTGCGCCTGATGACAAGGGCGTGGGTAATTACGTTGCCGGAGCTGCCACTAAGGACATCTGTTCCGTCTTCCCCATCCAGCATCTCACTGGCCTCGGATCCGGAAAGTGTAAGCCCTGGAATAATGAAATCGACTGTCTGATCCAGGAATTGAAGGCGGTTGATACTCCGCAAGACATCTGTGCCGCCTGGGCCGATTAGGATGATGAATCCATCGTCTTCCACGATTGTAAAATCAGCGCGATTTCCCGAGTAAACAGCGATGTCTGCCCCCAAGCCGCCATCCAAAGTATCGTCTCCGGCTCCTCCGGTGATTATGTCGACTCCCAAGCCGCCTATGATTCTGTCAGCTCCGTTGCCGCCGAATAACTGGTCGTTCCCCTCACCGCCGGTCAGCGTGTCTGCTCCATCGGAGCCTTCAAGCGTGTCTGCCAATGCACCACCAGTGAGACGGTCCGCGTTGGCATCTCCCGAGAGAAGTAGTCTGCCCTGCTTTATGGCTGTGCCATTGACTTCGATTGTTGGGATAATCGTGGTTGCGAAGTGCTGCCAGCCCGAGCGGATCGTGAGCGTGCCTCCACTGGTCACGTTGGCGTTGCTCAAAACAATATGAGCTGAGGTCCCTACTACAATCGTTTCGAAGTTGACGACCTTGCTCCAATCACTCGGGCCAGCCCACAGCATGAGGGTGTCGTGACCGGATCCGCCGTCAATCCGTCCAGAAAAATTGCTATCGCTGAGATTGATCCAGACCTTGTCGTCGTCTTGGCCTGCATCAACGAGAGACGCTCCCGTAATGGAGATATCGTCCTGGCCTGCCCCACCTCTCAGTGTCGCATTGTTGTTGGTGGATAGCAGGACGTCGTTACCCGCTCCGCCATCCAACGTAGCAGCGCCGACCCCATGAACTTCGAGGTGGTCATCGTTCCCAATGCCGCTTAGAAGGTCATTCCCCTCGTAGCTGTACAGCCACTCACGCCCGCCTGCTCCGGTGAGTGTGTCGTTGCCAGCGCCGCCATCCATCATATTGACAGAGTTCTCGTCAGGCCGCCACTCGTAGAGCACGTCATCGCCGGCTCCACCGTATAGGCTGTCGTTCCCCGGCCCGCCGGTCAGGGTGTCATTGCCATCACCACCGTCGAGAGTATCGTTTCCATCTCGACCATCCAAGTTATCGTTATCAGTCCCGCCGAACAGCTTGTCGGCTCCGGCACCACCGGACAGATGGTCGTTGCCACTTCCGCCGCTTAGAGTGCTTGCTGAGATCTCGCCTACGGAAATCGACAGGTCATCAGCTCCGGCTCCGCCGTCCAAGCTGTCACCACCGGCTCCGCCAAACAACACGTCCCTGCCGTCGCCTCCAATCAGCGTGTCGGATCCGCCCCCACCATGAAGAGTGTCATTGCCATCTCCACCCTTCAAAGTGTTCTCGGAGGCTCCATCGTCATACCAGTCATGGAGCCAGTCGTCTCCAGCACCGCCCTCCAAGCTGTCGTTTCCAGCCCCACCGAGCAACGTATCGTTGCCGTTGCCGCCTATGAGGCTGTCCGCACCGGCTCGACCGTCCAAATCGTCGTTGCCCTCGTCACCATAAAGCAGGTCATTACCAGCTGCGCCACTAAGGCGGTCATTGCCATCGCCGCCGCTCAATGTGTTCTCGGAGGCCTCGTCAACGTACTCGGAGATCATGTCATCGCCGGATCCGCCGTCTAGGCTATCGTTTCCGGCTCCGCCCCACATAGTGTCGTTGCCGGTCCCTCCATCTAAGGTGTCGGCGCCAGTGTCTCCGTCTAGCCTATCGCTCCCAGCTGATCCTTGGATAAAATCGTTGCCGTCGGAGCCGCCGATTGTGTCGTCTTCGTCCCCACCGGTGAGCGTATCGTCATTTATCGTAGTGCCTGAGACACTGAACTTCGCTTCAGAGCCGAGTGCACGAAGCTCCTCGTTCGTATAGTCGCGACGATTTCCCGCTTTATCGACGAGTGTCGCACCCCTGATAGTGTGCGTCCCTAAAGTCGTGAGAGGCGAAAGCACAATAGCGCCTGAAGCCAGACCATTAGATGAGCCGTCGAGATCTTGAAGCACAATGGAGGCAATAAGTCTTGTCTGACCATTATCAAGAGCTTCGACGACTGGATGTTCTAACCATAGGGTGATGGTATCAATCCCGGAGCCGCTATCGAGCGCTTCTGCCGTGAAGGCGAGCAAAGCATTGCCCTGACTCACACTGACAACATAAGGGACGGTGATACGCGCTAAGACTGGAGCTGTGGTGTCAGTCATCCGAATTGATACTTTATTTCTTGCACTCTGGGTCTCGGAATATACTTCTAGCGTAGCAATTTATCCAAGCGCCAGATTAATTGTAGCCCTACTTTGGGCAGAACCTGTTCGGTTTTGCCCGGGTTCATCAGCTTCAAGGTGGCGCGCCAAATGTGCGGCTTCTAGCCAAGAGATTTCATTCAGAAACCATGGAGCACAGGTCAGCGTAAGGGATGCGTCGCAAATTTGAAGCAAAGATGAGAAAGTACCAGGGATCTGTATCCACTCATGTGGCGAGTAGCTCAAACTGTTCGGCGAGCGACAGCTGCCGATTGCAGGCATACTTCGCCTCTCCTTTGCGCATCATATGAACCATCTCGATCCCGCCCAGGATCACACGAGCGCTGTTCATCGTCTTGAACCCGAGCATCGGGCGCACTCGCCTCTTGATGGCACGATGATCCTGCTCAATGCGATTGTTGAGGAAAGCGTTTTGCCAGATGCGGATCGGCTTCAGCTTCCGCCCTGATCGGTCCTCTAGATGCCGTAATGGGCCTGCCGCTCACGAGCTAGCGGAGCGGGGTGGCTGTCCCTCAGAGTGATGGTGTTGGAACGGGGTCCGAGCGGATCGGCCCCAAGCATCATGAGGGACAGCCATG
>NZ_JBVVAK010000324.1:0-3032 GCF_055792825.1 Microvirga sp. GN3 | reverse complement strand
ACATCCACGAGCGCACCGGCACGACGACGGTCTTCGTCACCCATGATCAGGATGAGGCCCTGGAATTGGCAGACCGGGTCGCTGTCCTGAACCGTGGACATCTCGAGCAGGTTGGCAGTCCCGATGAGGTGCAGGACTACCCTGCGACACCCTTCGTGATGACCTTTCTCGGTCAGGCCGCCCGCTTCAATGCCGAAATTCGCGATGGGCGGGTGCTGGTGAGTGGGAAGCCTGCTCCTGTGGCTGCACCGAAGTCCACTATTGGCCCGGCGAGTCTCTACTGCCGGCCCTGGCACCTGAAGCCGGTACCCGCCGGCCATGGACACCATCAGGGTATTGTCAGTGGCGTTCGGCGTCTCGGATCCATGCGCCGGATCGAGGTCTCGCAAGCCGATGGGAAGAAGCTCGAGGTTGAGGTTGCTCTTGTGACGAACCTGAGAGTCGGCGAGGAGATCGGCCTGGACATCCTGGGCGGTGTGATCTTCCATGAAAACTGACAGTGCCGATATCAGGGATTGTTTAACGCCTGTGAAGATAGGGCAGGCGAGGCGGGCCGCCGCGCGGCTCTGTCCAAGCTGTTGCCGAATCATGAGCGGCTTGTGCAGCGGGCGGACTTTGTCGCGCTGTTCACCCCTGTCACAATCCGCCTGCTCGATCCGCCGCTGCACCAGTTTCTGCCGCACTCGGAGGACGAGATGCAGGAAGTCGTCAAGGCGATGAATGCGCCGGTGGAGAAGCTCAAGCGCCGCGCCATCGAGCTGCATGAGTTCAACCCGATGCTCGGCTTCCGCGGCTGCCGTCTGGCGGTGGCGTACCCTGCGATCGCCGAGATGCAGACGCGTGTCATTTTCGAGGCCGCGGTGGAAGCCGGAAAGACCACTGGTCAGCCCGTCGTACCGGAGGTCATGGTGCCGCTCGTCATGACGAAGCCGGAGCTCGACCTCGTGAAGGAGCGCATCGTCGCCATGGCGGAAGCGGTCCGTAAGGAAAGCGGCGTGACGGTCGAGTATCAGGTCGGCACGATGATCGAATTGCCGCGCGCAGCTCTGCGCGCCGGTGAAATCGCGGAATCGGCCGAGTTCTTCTCCTTCGGCACGAACGATCTGACGCAGACGACGCTCGGCATCTCGCGCGACGATGCGGCATCCTTCCTCGGCCCGTACACGCAGAAAGGCTTGCTGCCGGCCGATCCCTTCGTCACCATCGATCAGGACGGCGTGGGCGAGTTGGTGAAGCTCGCGGCCGAACGCGGCAGGGCGTTCCGGAGCGGCATCAAGCTCGGGATCTGCGGCGATCCGGCGTCGATCCATTTCTGCCACGAGACGGATCTCGATTACGTGTCCTGCTCGCCCTACCGAATTCCAATTGCCCGTCTGGCTGCTGCACAGGCGAGTCTCAAGCAGCACGACAGAAGGATTGACTCATGCGGATGACGGTCTCCCTGAATACCGATCACAGGCTGGACTGTGAGTTTTGCGTGATGAGTTCACTCTATCGAGGTTCCACCACTGCCGTACGACTAAGACGTCGCAAGATATTTTGGGTGCAGGAATGAGTACGATCAAGACAATCGGCGTAATCGGCGCAGGGCAGATGGGCAGCGGTATCGCCCATGTTTGCTCACGTGCGGGCTTCAATGTCCGGCTCAATGATCTCACCGAGGATAGGATTAGTGCCAGCCTCGCCATGGTCGACGAGAACATGGTCCGTCAAGTTGCGAAGGGTACGATCACCGACGCGGAGCGGCAGGCTGCACTCAAGCTCATCAAGCCAGCCCACTCTTTTGCCGATTTGTCCGCTTGCGATATTGTCATTGAGGCCGCGACTGAGAACGAGGAGGTGAAGCGCAAGATTTTCACCAGTCTCTGTGCGTCGCTTCGCTCGGATGCGATAGTTGCCACCAATACGTCATCAATCTCAATCACGCGACTCGCAGCAGCGACCGACCGGCCGGAAAAGTTCATTGGTATTCACTTCATGAACCCCGTGCCAGTGATGCAGCTCGTTGAGCTGATCCGCGGCATCGTCACTGATGATCTGACCTATCAGGCCACCAGAGAATTTATCAACACGCTCGGCAAGACGATCACGGTGGCTGAAGATTTCCCGGCCTTCATCGTCCACCGCATCCTGCTGTCAATGGTCAACGAGGCGATCTATACCCTCTATGAAGGGGGTCGGATCGGTCGAAGGCATTGACGCCGCCATGCGGCTCGGCGCTAATCACCCCATGGGCCCCCTCCAGCTCGCGGATTTCATCGGCCTCGACACCTGTCTGTTGATCATGCAGGCCCTCCATGAAGGGTTGGCCGATCCCAAGTACCGCCCATGCCCTCTTCTCGTGAAGTACGTGGAGGCTGGCTGGCTCGGTCGAAAGACGATGCGCGGCTTCTACGATTATAGAGGCGAGAAGCCGGTTCCGACACGGTAGGACGAGCATAGGGCAGAATGACCCAGCTGACACATATGGAATAGTGCAATGAAGATTGGAGCTCTGAAAGAGACATTTGAGGGCGAGGCGCGGGTTGCGCTGACGCCTGAGTCTGCCCTCCAGCTGCAGAAGCTGGGTCACACCTGCTTTGTCGAGGCCGGGGCAGGGGAGAAGGCGGGCTTTTCGGATGCCGCCTACACTGCGGCCGGGGTGAGCATCGTGCCGGATGCGGCAGCCCTCTCTGCTGCCACCGACGTGCTCACGAAGGTGCGTCCGCCGACAGAGGAAGAGGTCAACCTCCTCCGCCAGGGCCAGACGCTGATCTCGTTCTTCTGGCCTGCTCAGAACACCGATCTGCTGGAACAGGCGAGGGCGCAGGGCGCCACCGTGATTGCCATGGACATGGTGCCGCGCATCTCGCGGGCCCAGAAGATGGACGCGCTCTCCTCGATGGCCAACATCGCCGGCTACCGTGCCGTGATCGCGGCCGGCAACGCCTTCGGCCGCTTCTTCACCGGCCAGGTCACCGCCGCCGGCAAGGTGCCGCCGGCCAAGGTGTTGGTGGTGGGGGCCGGCGTGGCAGGGCTCGCGGCCATCGGCA
>NZ_JBVVAK010000323.1:0-3078 GCF_055792825.1 Microvirga sp. GN3 | reverse complement strand
CAGAGCGGCAACGGAAAACGCAGGAAATCCACTGCTGTTGGGGCGCAATCCTGCGCAATCGAAGGCGGTGATGCGCCCGATATCCCAATCGTCTCAACGAGATCGGGATTCTTCACGGACGACTATGGTCTCCCAGATCGCGGTAGCTGATCCCATACTTGCAGTACCAGCGCACGCACAGCAGGATGATCTCGACCGGAAAGCGGCGGCGCTTGAACAGAGACAACAGGGCGGCTCCTCAGACTGCCGCCTTCCTCTAAACTGCCAAGGTTAATGCAACGGTGCCCGCAAGTTGAACTCCTCGGCTATTGCCCGCTGCGGGTGCACGCATCCCTCCAATCAATGAGACGCCCGAGTTCCAGAGGTTGATGTCACGCCTTGAGACCAAGAAAAAGGCCGCTGCGGTCAGCGGCCAAAGGTGGGACCAAGGTCCTTCCAGAGGGAACGACGCGAACGGGAGGAGTGATCGCGTCTCCCATGCGATGGTGAGGCTCGCTTGCGCTTGTCACCCGGCTCATTGCTAAGCTGCTATGCACTCGGCGCAACCATCTTGCCTTGAATTCGACGAAACTCGTTGTGGTCGCAAGGAAGGCGGCATCAACAGCTGCGTGCCAGAGAGGTCAGCCGGCAGGGACTTGCCATTCTCAGCTGACATCGATCAGCTTGCTGCATCCTACACCACAGTGCTCAAGAGCCTATTGATTTGTTGAGATGCTGTCACTGTCCGCGCATACTGGCGGATCAATGGCGGATCAATGGCGGATCGTCCGGTTCATTCAGCCGCGTGGAGACTAGGTTCGGCAGTAGTGCGCACGCGTGAGCCGGCAAGGGCCTTCTGTCCGAGAATCACAGTCATGAAAGCCAAGATGGCAGAAACCACTGAGACCCAGAAGCCATTGGTTGGGCCATAGGTGTCGACCACCCAGCCTGACGCGAAGGAACCCAGCGCCATTCCAATGCCAATCCCGGTCATCACCCATGTGATGCCCTCCGTGAGCATAGCGGCTGGGACCCGCTGCTCGATCAAACCAAAGGCCGTGATAAAAGTAGGCGAGATGGCGATGCCGCTGAGGAAGACGGCGAGGGCCAGCATGGGCACCGTACTCACAAAAGGCAGCGGCCAAGCCGTCAGGGCCAGAACAGCCAGTGCGATAGTGAGTTGACGCTGCAGAGCCATCTTCACGTTCAGCGCGCCGACGATCAGACCAACGACGAACGAGCCAACCGCATACACGCCAATCACGAAACTGGCGGCGCCAGGTTGGCCGAGATGTTCGGTGATGGCAACTGCGCTTACTTCTGCTGTCGCAAAAGTTGCCCCAACGAATACCAAGGCAAGGGTAACAACCTGAACCGGCCGCTGCCAAATGGCGGAGCCGCTCGATACTTCAGTGCTCGACCGCACTTTGGGTTCAGTCGAACGCTGGACGACAAAAGCTGTGGCGCCGAGCGCCAGAAGAAGCGTACTGACCAGTAGGCCGGCCTCTGGGAAGAGAGCAACGCTGAGGCCGACCGAGAGCGAAGCGCCGGCGATGTAGACCAACTCGTCAGCGGCCGACTCGAAGGCGAAGGCGGTGTTCAGCTCTGGCCGATCTCGAAAGACTTCGCTCCAGCGGGCTCGCACCATAGCCGGAAAGCTGGGCATCAGCGCAGCCAAGAGAGCCGATGCGAACAGGGCCCAGACTGGCCAACTCTGGTTGGCCGCCAATATCAGCAGGACAAAAGCGACAGTGGCAATTACCGTGGTCGGGATCAGGATACGGGTCTGTCCTAGTCGGTCAACCGCGCGGGAGATCTGTGGGGAGATCAGGGCATTAGCGAGCGCGAAGACCGCTGAGACGGCTCCGGCGAGCCAATACTCCCCTTGGGTCTGGGAAAGCATGGCAACAATGCCAATCGGAGCCATGGCAATTGGCATTCGGGCCAGAAAACCAGCAGCGGCAAATCCTTTGGCACCGGGGGCCCGGAATATCTCTGCATAGGGGTTAGACATCTGCACGTCCTCAAAGTTGGAGGAGACGCCACTCACATACGTGGCGTATGCCTAACCAGGTAGTCGCATACGTAATGTATGTCAATTGACATTCGGGTCGTATGTGAATAGCTTTGGGTTATGGTTCGCAGATCGCGCCACGATATGATCCTAGAAACCCGCGCCAAGCTCATAGCTGCGGGACGCAAGGCCTTTGCTGAGGTGGGGTACGCGGATGCGTCGATGGACGACTTTACCGCGGAGGCAGGGCTAACGCGCGGGGCGCTCTATCACCACTTCGGTGACAAGAAGGGTTTGTTCCAGGCCGTCGTCTCCCAGATCGATGCTGAGATGGCCGAACGACTTAGGCAGCGCGCAGCTCGGGCTCCCAGTCGCTGGGAGGGCTTCGTCGAAGAAGGCATTGGCTATATCGAGATGGCGCTTGAGCCTGAAATCCAGCGCATCGTTCTACGCGACGGCCCAGCGGTGCTTGGAGATCCCTCATCATGGCCCAGTGCCGACGGCTGCGTTGCGGCACTGAGGGCAAGCTTAGAAGCACTGCAGGCAGAGGGCGTCGTCCGTGTTGTTGACCCCGAGGCGACGGCACGGATGATTTCCGGAGCCTCGTGCTACGCTGCTCAGTGGATCGCTAATTCTGACGACCCGCTTGCGACCTCACGCCGGGCCACCGCTGCATATCGCCGTCTTCTCGAAGGATTGCTGCGGGTCGATAACACGACGGTGTAACGGCACCCCGCCGCCTGCTCTTTGCCCTGCTTGGCGCAAGAACATGTCCACGAATGCAAGGGCCAGGCATCGTCAAGGACGATGTTCTGCGCCCTGACTATGGAGCACGGGACCTGGAGATCCCCCAGTCACTAAGAACTGAGCGGGCGGCTGACGCGAAACTCCTCGAAGAGGCCACTGACGAACTGGTGGGAGGCGCTTTCCAGCGCCTGGATCTTCTCCTCGACCAAGTCGGCTAGCCGCTTTTATGCACGAGGCGGTTGGAGAAGGCTGGCGGATGTAGCTTAAGCACTTGAAGCAGCGTAGGATTTAGTTGCTGAGACTAACCCCTGCCACCGATTGCACTGTGCCACACCCGC
>NZ_JBVVAK010000322.1:0-3178 GCF_055792825.1 Microvirga sp. GN3 | reverse complement strand
ATCCACCTGCCGCAGTTTCGCGACGATGTCCTCGGCCGTGTGTCTCTTCTTGCTCATTCGCTTGTCCTCCATTCGGCTTGAAAGCCATACATCAGGGAGGACCACTTCTCAGGGGGCAGGCCAAATCCTTCCGTCCGCAGCCAGAAATTGCGACAGAACCGCTCTGTGATCCAGGCGCTGCCTGCCGCGGTGTTCGTGCGGGCATAGCGGATCACCGCAGGTACCCCCGACCACCAGGATAGTGCGCAGGCAGTCATCACTCATCGTCGAGATCCGCCCCACCCGTTCCTTGCCACCCGATGAGTTTGGCCGCGGTGTCAGTCCCAGTCACGCGGCCAACTCCCGGCCGGAGCGGAAGTGGGAGGGATCTGTGACAGTCGCGGCAAGGGCCATGGCGGTGATGAAGCCGACGCCCGGGATTGTCTCAAGCCTTCAGCTCTTGCGCTGACCCCGGAGAGGCAGATGATCCTGGGCTGTCCTGCCAGTCCGTCAACGCGCTGGTGGAAACGAGCATGCTGGAAACTGATAATGAAGCGCTGCGTTATCAGGGCGGCACGGAGAGTGTGCTGGACCGCATGAGGTTTTGCCATGACCATGTCGGAGATCACCAACAAGCTGAAATATGACATCTCGGATGCGCTCAAGCGCGTGGCCGGCAAGCTGTCCGGCCGCAAGGAAGGGCAGGGCGGCCAATCTTCCCAAGCGGGGGACCGGCCCGGCGTGAAGAAGTGAGCCGGTGCGATGGGGCGGTCGACCGCCCCATCGTGTGACGGAGCAGGGGGAACACTGATGCCAAGCTTCTTCCCCTTCCTTTCGTCAGTTTCAGGACCGGGGCTTGCGTACGCTCAAGGGTGTGCCATCGAAATGGCGGTTGTTTGCGGTCGAACGTGACCAGCTTCATGCTTAGTCGGATTTATCTGTTCGCGCTCTGAGAAGATACCCTGGTGACGTGAGCTGCTAGGCTGGGGACAGGGCTTGAGAAACGGTTTGCCATGCGACGCCCCACACGCCGGGAGATTGCCGCACAGGACCGCCAGATGCTGGACCGGCAGGCGCAATTTCGCGTGGCGGCCGATGCCGTGACGACAGTGCTTGCCGAGGTGCCTGAGGTCGAGGCGGTGGCGTTGATCGGCGCGGTTGCCCGGCCGTTGTGGCGGGAGGTGCCGCGGTTTCAGCCGTTCCGACACTGGGACGTTCCGGTCTGGCACGAATGCAAGGACATTGATCTGGCGGTGTGGCTCGATCGCCTGGACCGGCTCCAGCCCCTCAACCGGGCCCGCAGCGTGGCCCTCCACCAGCTGTTCACGGACAAGCAGATCGGGGTTGCTCACCATCAGGTCGAGATCTTCATTCTGCAAGGGGAGGTGAACGCCTATCGCGGCCGGCTCTGCCCCTTCTCGCAGTGCCCGAAGGGCAAGCAGGAATGCCTGGTCCTGGGTTGCGGGCAGGATCCGTTCCTGCAGCAGCACGCCAACTTCACGTTCTGGCCGGATGCGCTGGCACCAGATGGAATCATGCTCCTGTATGATCGGCGGCGCGGGATCCTGCGACGTGCCGCCGAGACACCGGCCGAGGGACAGGACGATCCTGTCGCGCCAGGGTGATGCCGATGGGGCGAGAAGGGGAGCATGAGGATCTATGGCATCCCTGTGAGCCATGGTGCCATGCTCCTTTCAGTGGCGCCCGATCAGGCGGAATGGCAGCGGTCCGGACCCGATCGGCGCCAACTGCCTGACAAATTCGAGTGCTTCTTGTGAAGAGCCCTCAGCCGTGTTCAGTGGGGATTGCGGCTCCGATAAAACGGGCAGCGCGGATTGACATATTTCGGAGCTCGCTCAGCCATCATGCCCCGGATGCAGTTGCGTCTCACCCCGCGTGGCCACCTCCTGCTGGAGGAGGCAGACGATGCGTCCACCCTGGATGACAAAGTGGTGGCACGGCTGGCCGAGGCGTTTGGCCGTGGCACCGGGTATGGGCTATTGCAGCTCGGAGCGGGCGAGGTTGGTCAATCCTTGCCGCCCGACCTCAAGTGGTGGCGCGATTTCGCCGTACGCTATGTAGAGGCGGTCTGCCTCCACGGGTCGGGTGGGACTGGAGAGACGCCGTCCGCCGCTTTCCTGTCCGCCATTGCCCCACCGGCCGAGGCCGAACTCGCCACGCTCGTCCTGACTGCCCCGATGATGCCGGGGGCGGAATACCTGAGCGCCGATATCCTGCGTCGGCTGTGGGCCGATCTCAGCACCGCGCTTGCCGCGTCGTTCACAGCCGCCGGAACGGATCTGCAAGCTTTTCTCAAAGCGCTGAACCCGGCCTGGAACCTGATCGGCCGGGTCCACTTCAATCTGGCCGAGAACCGCCGCGACCCGGAATGGCCTTTTGCCTTCCTGGCCACCTACACCACGCGCCTGTCGGCCCAGGCAAGGGCCCAGCATGTACCGCTCAGTCAGGCCTTGCGCGAATACGCCGGTGCCGCCCATCGAGAGAAATTGCTGTCGCTGCTGGTGCCGGTGCAGCGGGCGACGGAGCGCTGCGGCTGGCTCAAGGCCATGGTCGAGACCGGAGAGATCTTCCATCCCTTACGCTGGAGTCCGGCCGAGGCCGCACGGCTCCTGAGCAGCGTGCCTGACCTGGAAAGCGCCGGTGTGGTTGTGCGCCTGCCCGCCCACTGGCGCGCAGGCCGTCCATCGCGCCCGCAGGTCACCGCCACGGTTGGGACCCGCCCGCCGTCCGGCACAGGCCTTGACGCCCTCCTCGACTTCCACATGGACGTGACCCTGGAGGGTGAGCCGCTCACCGCCGAGGAAATGGCCACCTTGCTCGCCGGTACCGAGACGCTGGTGCTGCTGCGCGGCCAATGGGTCGAGATCGATCGTCCGCGTCTGGACCGTGCGATCCGCCGCTTCAAAGAGGTGCAGGACCTTGCCGAGCAGGAGGGGCTCACCTTTGTTGAGGCCATGCGCCTGTTGGCCAGCGCCGACGCCACCGGGGACGACGAACCCGCCGCGGTCGCCGAGTGGTCGCACATCACGGCCGGAGCGTGGTTGACTGAGACACTGAGGGCGCTGCGCAATCCCGACGGTGCCGGTGTTGATCCCGGCTCGGCCCTCAAGGGACGTTTGCGCCCCTACCAGAAAGCCGGCGTCGAATGGCTCCACCTCCTGAGCGGGCTTGGGCTTGG
>NZ_JBVVAK010000321.1:0-3180 GCF_055792825.1 Microvirga sp. GN3 | reverse complement strand
ACGCCGCTCCTCCATCTGCTCGGATGTCAGATGCGTCGGCCGCCAAACGTCGTCATCCATCGCGCGCCTCCTCACGAGGATCGACATCACCCTATGTTACACCACCTCCGTGAAGATCATTAGCACTCCTTACCGGATCAAAGAAGCGAGCCAAAGGGAGCAATCAGTGAAGGATGCTCCAAGGAACAACTTGGCCGTATTGGCAACCAACCTTTGATCATCTACGTTGTCCGCGATGTGAGACGCTCGGAGGGTTCGCACGTGCCCCGCAAAGATCGAGTTTTGCTCTGTGGCCGGATTGGATTGGTTCTCGCGTCCCTGATCATCATTGGCAGCGTCATTGCCGAGCCCCTCCTCCGGCCGTTGTGGACCTCACAAGTGACTGTCGCCCAGCGGTAGGTGCCGTTCTGCCTGTGGATGGCGAGCCTCTCTGCTACGCTTTGTACAGCCACGTAGCCTCTTCCTGGCCCGACCTCACGCCGCTTCAACGCTTAAAGATCCCCTTGAAGAACTGGGCCATCTTGTTGTGCTTCTTCTTACGGTCCACATCAGCCTGGCTCTTTATCCAGGCGACCTGCACAACCCGGCGCTCGCCGGCAAAAGGCCGATGGCCGTGCCATGACTTGTCCGAGCGCAGGAAGGCGAACATGGTGCCCATGTTCGGCGGAACCTCCAGGGCATAGGGCTCAAAGTTCTTCTCGTCATACAAGACCCGCAAGCGTCCGCCGGCGTCCTGCTGCCAGTCATCGTTCATGTAGACCAGCATCGTCATGACCTTTGATGGACCGTCGGTGTGAATGGCCCCGTACTTCGGTTGCGAGCGCTTCATGATCGTGGTGAGACGTGGGAACTGATGCAGGTCCTGGCCGAACTTGCGCGACAGTTCCTCGGTGAGTTCGGGTCCTTCGAGTTCATCAATCAGGGTCTTGAAGCGTCCGTGCAGGTCCACTTCATCGACCGTCAGGTATCCTGGCTTAACAATATTGGGGAAGTCCCGACGCAGGTCATCAAGGGCATTGGCCTGGAGGAAGCTGGAGCCAAGGATGAAATCATAGGGATTGGCTGAGCGCGTGGCATCGCGCACGGAATTCAGATCAATAACGTTCATGGAAAGTCCCTGGAGGTCTATTGCAACTGACGGCGTAACGTCCCTTGCCGCAGACTTGCACGGGCAACTGTCATCCGCCAATCCCCTTCTGGAATTTACATGTAGGCGAGGATTCCGGCGGCTTTGGCCAGCGCCGCAAACATATCTCGGGCGTGCTCGATTGTACCGGGGTCGGGATGCTCGTGCGCCCGCGCCATGGCGGACGCAGTCACGAGCCAAAGTCCAGGATGAAGCGCACGAAGCTCACTCAGAGGTTTGAGCTTGTACCAGCGCATCACCGCCATGGCTTTGTAGAGATCCCGGATCGGGTACTGGCGCTTCTGCCCGGGTGCAGTCTCAAGGGTCACGACGACGGGTGAACTAAACGAGTGTCGGTTCATCGGCGAGGTCCAACGCTCACGCAACGAACGCGTGGCAGCTCATCGGCCGCTTTCTATGCCCCTGAATGGTCCTTTTGTTTATGCCGCACCGATATTGAAACGGAGGCGCTCTGTCTGTCAGGTCCCCGACACAACAGCGAAGTTTTGTTAACCTAGGTTAGTTCTTCGCGGTTAATCCGACGTGGCCGAAGGTGCGTTTCCACCTGGTTGCTTCACCAAGAAGACACCCGCATCTCGTCGGCGCCTTGGAGCTGGAAGTCTGGCCTGGAACTCCCGACAACCCGGCCGGCATCAAGATTGCCCTCCTGCGCTACACCCGAGGCGAGGATTGACGCCTGTTCATCACGCCCGAGTGCAATTCCTTCGAGGCGATTGAAGGGCAGATCAATTCCCTGCAAGACGAACTGGACGAGATCCGGGAACGAGCCCGCCGATCGTTCCAGGTCGCCTAGAATCCATGCTGCTTCACATAAAGCCCAACGATGAATCCTGAGAGAACCGCGATGGCGTGGATGAGCCGCCTCGTGGCGATCAACTGCCGAACTTCATCCGAGGGGTCCGGTCGGCGCTTGTGTCGAGCCATGCTAACCTGACTGCACTGGGATTGAGGCAAAGTTAGTGCCGGCACTGGATTGCTAATGAAAAAGCCAATGACCTGCGGACGTGTTCGGGGACATCACGACGGATGCAACAGAAATCGCAGACTATAATCCTCAGTACCTTCGGGTAATCGGTCATTAAACTGGCGGGGATAAATTGCCTCTGTTTTGAGGGAGTTGCTGCCACGAGAGGTGAGAAGTTCGACGGCGAAGCTCGCATTGTTATGGCGATCTATGCGGGACAAATCCTGATCTTCGCGCTCGGCGCGTTGTACGCACTCTGACGCATGGCTGAGAGGAGAGTGCACCAGCATTGAAGCGCACAGAGAAAAGCCGCGCCTGATCCTTGTAATGGACCAAGACGCGGCCCCGGCCCGTAGTTGCCCCTACGGGAGATTATTAACTTAAAATCAACCTTGTCTGGAATGCGACCTAGTCGTCCGTGAAGAATGTTCTGTCGGCTTGAGTCACGCGCGTTGAGGCGATGGAGCATATCCGACCAGCAACAGGACAAGGGCACATAAAACCGCCGCCAGCCATCGCAGCAGGAGCGAGAAGTTGTAGCCGACGGCTGCCAGAATGGCGTTGATGCAGTCGCCCTCGCGACCTTCCAGATGGTTGCGGCCCATGCGGTGATCGGCCTTCAGGTGGCCGATCACCGGCTCGATCGCCGCTCGCCGCTTCATCTCGCGCTTGAGGGCCGCCGTGGTCCGGCGCACCTGACCCGAGATCCAGACCTGGAAGCGGTTCGGGTGGTTGTGCCCGCGATAGCCCTTGTCGACATGGGTGCGTTTGACTTCAACCCCGGTCATCGCCGCGACATCGGCCACCGCGGCCGCCAGCGTGTGACCATCATACGGATTGCCGTGCAAAGCCCGGGCATGCAGCACGAACTGACCGCCCTTGGGCTTTGTGACCGGCGTGGCGATGCTCACCTTGCAGCCGAACTCGTACGGTGTGCGGGCCTTGCCCTTGCCGATGCACTCCACCTCCGGTGCATGCAGGGCGTAGACCTTGGGCTCGCGTTGGCGCTGGGTCTGCTGCCGAACCCTGATCGCCAGGGAAAGCAGCGGCTCAAAGCGTTCCTCCAAAG
>NZ_JBVVAK010000320.1:0-3243 GCF_055792825.1 Microvirga sp. GN3 | reverse complement strand
TCGCGCGGCTGATCAAAGACGCCCGTCAGGGGCGGATGCGGATCGAACTCGACCTCAAGCGCCTTGACAGTTTTGGCGATCGGCTCGACAGCGCCATCGATCGCGTCACCGTTGGCGTGATGACAGCATCGCTGGTGATTGGGTCCTCGATTGTGATGACGGTGCCAGGCGGACCGACCGTCTTTGGTCTGTCGCTCCTCACCCTGTTCGGATTGGCTGGGTACGTGATCGCCTTCATCAACAGCCTCTGGATCATTGTCTCGATCTGGCGCTCCGGTCGACGCTGATGACTTAAGTTCATAAGAGGGGGCGGATCTGCGCTTGCTACACATCTGGATCGCCTCAGCGCGATGGTGGAATGGAAACGTGTGGTCAGCGCCACTGTCGATTTGCACTTCATAATGGGACTGGTGGTCGCTGATAGATCAACGACCTAGATGCTTAGCCTCCTACATTGATCCGACCGACCTTGCTATTTCTGCCCCTACCAGTCGAACCTTAGAGTGCCCTTTGGACGAGCGGGCGTTATCTTTTTACGGAGGCCAGATTGTTCACGACAATGAGCCTCGTGCCTCCGACCTATACTCGATGCTCTGGTGACATTATGATGGGCAGGGCCCAAGGGAGACCGACATGCTCACGGGTCAGCTTGCACTCCTTGTCGCTGCCGTGTTCTCCGGCGCAGCCCTCTACATCAATGTCGCCGAGCAGCCCGCTCGCCTGGGACTGGACGACCGATCCCTGCTGGCCGAGTGGAAGCCGTCTTATAAGCACGGCTTGGCCATGCAGGCTCCTCTGGCCGTCGTAGGCTTCCTGTTCGGGCTCATCGCATGGTGGCAGACCGGACACGTCGGCTGGCTTCTCGGCGCGCTGTTCATGATCGCCAACTGGCCCGTGACGTTCTTCGCCATCATGCCCACGAACAGCAGGCTTATGACAACCGATCCTGCAGCCGCCGGTCCTGAGAGCAGAGCGATGATCAAGCGGTGGGGCTCGCTTCACGCGATTCGCACCACGCTCGGGGTGGCAGCGTCACTCGCTTTCCTTGGGGCATCCCTCTCCTGAAGAGGCGCTCAGCCGAGGCAGGAGCCCGGCAGTCTGGAACATAACCGTCGGGCCTCGCGAAGAGCGTCTGCAGGGATAAGCTCATGCCCATTGCTTCGCTGAAGCTTCTGCCGTCATGTACTGCCGATCCGTGACTCCGCCAGTAACCTTGAGGATCTCACTCCAAGCCCAAGATCTCCTCGCTTCCCATGCTCCGTGTGCTCCTGGTACTCACTCCCTCGTCGAGTTGGAACGCGATCTTCAGGATCACCCGAAACTGGGTGACCTGCTCGTTCTCCACCACCGCCTCGAACTCCTTGACCCAGACGGAGCGAATGTTGCGCAAGGTCTGTGCGGCGCGCTCGACCGCTTGGCGCGTCGCATCCTCCCAGCTGTCCGGCGACTGGGATGACAACTCCACCATTTTCACGATCGACATAGGTCCCTCCTTCGCTCCGGCGCCTGAGCGGCGCCTCACGGGACAAGCCCATATAAGAGCGGCCGTTCCTGGTCAGGGAAGCGTCTCCCGGGCCCCATTCCCTTGCACGTGGCTATCTGCACAACGCTGGTGCCCGAGACCCTCAGGCAACCCGGCTGCTTCGGTCGATCCTATGTCGGCAAACATGATATTCTGGCGCGGCCTGACCGGGGTTCGAAGCGGATTGGTCCCATGACGCACCGTTACGTTCAGCAATTGCAGAAAGCACGCGAGCGGCTGGTCGCGCACCGGCGCGAGATGGCCGAGATCATCATCAACACGGCGGCCTTCATTCCCGAGAGAGCCGTCGAGTTCACGGAGATCCAGAACGCGATCAAGTCGATTGATGAGGCAATCGAAGATGAAGGCAGGCTGGCCGGCACTGTCTCTCGTGATGAAGAGGACGTTTAGCGCATTGTGTGGCCCCGAAGGATTGACGCGAACCTCTGGTTCCGTCCCGAACGATGCGCCAGCTCAGGAGTGGAGCAGTGGTCCTGACCCGTCAAACTGGTCCATTCCGAGGACAACTTTTCCGGGCATTTTGATCCTTGAGGAGGGTCAGTGCCATGAAGAAGTCGCGCGGAAGGCGCGCTGACCTCTGACCAGAGGGCCCTGGGTTCGACTCGCAGCGCGCTTACCGCCCCAAATCCTTAACCAGCGTGGGTTACTGCTTTCTCCATCACAATGATCCCTCGTCGGATCTGCTCTCGGGTCAAGCCAAGGATAGCCGCAGATACGCTTGGGGCCGTGCGCCTTAGGTTCCACCTGACGGCGAACTCCTGGGGGCATGCGCCCGTTGTGGCCGTCCTGACATTGCCTCATCGTGGACACAGATAGCCCCGTGCACCGTCCGACGTGCACCGCGTGCCGTTCGGCAAGGTCACGCCGCCTGTCCCGTCGGGGGCGACGTAGGCGCCGTTCGGGAGACGGAAGCCGCCCGTCCCGTCTCCTGCCGCCGTCGTGCCATCGGGCAGGACGTAGCCGCCGGCCCCACTGGAGACGATATGCTTCGCATTGGAGGGCGCGGGGGCGATCGGCGGGGCCGCCAAAACAGCTCCGTTGCATTAACCTTGGCGTTATAACGAGGGACGGTCATCTGAGGAGCCGCCCTGTTGTCCCTGTTCAAGCGCCGTCGCTTTCCGGCTGAGATCATCCTGCTGTGCGTTCGCTGGTACTGCAAATACGGTACAGCTATCGCGATCTCGCCGAGATGATGCGGGAGCGTGGTGTCGAGGTCGACCCATCTACGATTTTTCGTTGGGTTCAGCACTACGCGCCGGAAATCGAGAAGCGGGTTCGGCAGCATCAGGGTTCCCGTTTCGGCTCGTGGCGTGTGGATGAGACGTACGTGCGGGTCGGAGGGCCTGGAAGTATCTGTTCCGGGCGGTCGACAAGCACGGGCAGCTGATCGACTTCATGCTCTCCAACCGCCGGAACACCCGAGCCGCTTATCGTTTCTTGCGCAAAGCCCTCAAGCTGATGAGCGACTATCCTCCATCCTCGATCACGACCGATAGACTGGCCTCTTATCCGAAGGCCATCCGACGCTTACAAAGCGAAGGGCTGTTGCCGAAAGATTTCGAGCACCGGACCTCTAAATATCTCACGGATGTTTTCGACAAGCTCTTTTTGTCAGATCGTGCTATTTTCCTCGTGCACGGGTGACCACGTGGCCAAGAGCGGGTGCAGGGATGCAAGCCCGTCACGTCGCCTTCGATAAG
>NZ_JBVVAK010000319.1:0-3244 GCF_055792825.1 Microvirga sp. GN3 | reverse complement strand
CATGCATGCGCGCGATCTCGCGCCGTTCAGCCAGGCTCAGGTGGATGTAGGGCAGGGTCATTCAGCCTCCGAGTGCAAACCCATTGTTTGTAACGGAATTCGCACTTCAGAATAGAATCCACCCCGTGACCTAGAGGTGTTCGCATAAGATAGGTTTTGACAAGAAGTCTCAGGTTTGCTTGCGCCTCTGTTGTGGAGGCAGAGCGATCCCGGATGTGCTGTCATATCTATCCGTCCGGTAAAAACCTCGTAGAGATTCCTTCATCCGTGAAGGACACTGTCTCCCTGCCCCGAGGTGCGCCTCGACCGTATAGAGGACTTCCACGTTCAGGCTGTCGTTCATGTTCGACTCAAACGAGAACCGGCCGGGGAAAATTCCCCGGCCGTCTGCAGTTGGCTCATGCGGGCGCGGTTATGCGGCAGCCTGCTGGGACGAGGCCAAATCGAATCGATCTGCCTGCATCACCTTGGTCCACGCCGCGACAAAGTCCTGCACGAATTTTTCCTGCGCGTCGGTGCAGGCATAGACTTCCGCAAGCGCGCGCAGCTGCGAGTGCGCCCCGAAGATCAGATCGACGCGCGTCGCTCTCCACTTCAGCTCGTTGGTCTTGCGGTCGCGGCCTTCGTACGTGCCGTCGGCGATAGGATGCCATTGTGTCTTCATGGTGAGCAGATTGACGAAGAAGTCGTTCGTCAAGACGCCGGGCCTGTCGGTGAAGACGCCATGCTTGGCCCCTCCGGCATTCGCACCGAGAACGCGCAGACCACCGAGAAGCACCGTCATCTCCGGCGCCGTCAGCGTCAGCAATTGTGCCCGGTCCACCAGCGCCTCCTCGGGCAGCATGAACTGCTCGCCGCTGAGATAGTTGCGGAAGCCGTCGGCGCGCGGTTCGAGGGGAGCGAAGGACTCGACATCGGTCTGCTCCTGCGACGCGTCCATGCGTCCCGGCGTGAAGGGCACCTGCACGTCGACGCCGGCATCCTTCGCGGCCTTCTCGATCGCCGCGGAGCCGGCGAGAACGATGAGGTCGGCGAGCGAGACCTTCGTGCCACCGGACTGGGCTTGGTTGAAGTCCTGCTGGATGGTCTCGAGGACATCCAGGACCTTGGCAAGCTGCTCGGGCTCGTTGACCTCCCAGTCCTTCTGGGGGCTGAGGCGGATGCGGGCGCCGTTGGCGCCGCCGCGCTTATCGGAGCCGCGGAAGGTCGAGGCCGATGCCCACGCCGTCGCGACCAGCTCGGATACCGACAGACCGGAGGCAAGGATCGTCGCCTTCAGACCCTCGGCCTCCGTGTCATCGATCAGCGGGTGATCGACCGCCGGGATTGGGTCCTGCCAGATCAGCGTTTCCTTCGGCACGAGCGGGCCGAGATAGCGCACGATCGGGCCCATGTCGCGGTGCGTGAGCTTGAACCAGGCGCGGGCGAACGCATCCGCGAACTGGTCCGGGTTCTCATAGAAGCGCCGCGAGATTGTCTCATAGGCCGGGTCGAACCGCAGCGACAGGTCCGTGGTCAGCATGGTCGGCACATGCTTCTTGGACATGTCGTGCGCGTTCGGGATCGAGGGCTCGGCGTTTTTCGCCTTCCACTGCCAGGCTCCGGCCGGGCTCTTGGTCAGCTCCCACTCGTATTGGAACAGGTTGTCGAAGAAGTAATTGCTCCACTTCGTCGGCGTCTGCGACCAGGTGACTTCCGGGCCGCCGGTAATGGCGTCGGCGCCGAAGCCGGTGCCATGCCCGCTCTTCCAGCCGAGGCCCTGATCCTCGATTGCCGCGCCTTCAGGATCCGGACCGACCAGCGAGGGATCGCCGGCGCCGTGGGTCTTGCCGAAGGTGTGGCCACCGGCGATCAGCGCGACGGTCTCCTCGTCGTTCATCGCCATGCGGAAGAAGGTTTCGCGGATGTCCTTGGCCGCCGCGATCGGATCCGGCTGGCCGCTGGGTCCTTCCGGATTGACGTAGATCAGGCCCATCTGCACCGCAGCGAGCGGATGCTGGAGCTGGCGCTCGCCGCTGTAGCGTTCGTCACCCAGCCACGTGCCCTCGGGACCCCAGTAGAGTTCTTCGGGCTCCCACACGTCGGCGCGGCCGCCGGCGAAGCCGAACGTCTTGAAGCCCATCGACTCGAGCGCGACGTTGCCCGCGAGGATCATCAGATCGGCCCAGGAGATTTTCCGGCCGTATTTCTGCTTGATCGGCCACAGCAGCCGGCGCGCCTTGTCGAGGTTGGCGTTGTCCGGCCAGCTGTTGAGCGGCGCGAACCGCTGCTGGCCAGCCCCGGCGCCGCCGCGGCCGTCGGTGATGCGGTACGTCCCCGCGCTGTGCCACGCCATGCGGATCATTAGCCCGCCGTAGTGGCCGAAGTCGGCGGGCCACCAGTCCTGCGACTCCGTCATCAGGGCATGCAGGTCCTTGATGACCGCGTTCAGGTCGAGGCTCTTGAATTCCTTCGCGTAGTCGAACTCCTTCCCCATCGGATCGGACAGCGGGGAGTTCCGATGGAGCACCTGAATGTCCAGCTGGCTCGGCCACCAGTCGCGGTTCGCTCGCCTTTGGCGGCCGCCGGTGAACGGGCACTCGCCTGCGTTCCTATCGTCGGTTTTCGTGTCCATCTTTCCCTCCAATTTCGCCGTGGCACCTTTCGTCGCTCATGCGCCTTATAGGTGGCAGCCCTTGTTTAGGTCTAGATGCCGTGCCTAGTCCCCACGCAGGAGCGAAACGGGTGGTTGTCCCTCACTGTGATGGTGCGGAAACGAGGATCGAGTGAATCCACCCCAAGCTTGATGAGGAACAGCCCATCAAGCGGTATGCCGGACCCGAACATGCTCGCGATCATCCTGCTCCCGTCCGGCCCCGGCGTGGGCGCTTTTGCGTGGGAAGGAGAGGCCGGAAGCGGCACCACGTCCGGCCTCCCCGCCTGGTCCCGAACACCAGTCGGAGCCGCCGCATCTCCAGGCAGACAAACCATAGCCAGCTTTGCACTGTCCTACAGCAGGATCGTTCCCCTACGTCATCCGGAAGTCATTCAGACGAGCAGAGCCGGACGAGAACTGCGGGCCTCTCGCCGTCAAGCACCGGAATTTTGTTGAGCAAAGATTTTGACAAGAAGTCTGTAACAGGTGCCGTGGCAGGGTTCCTCTCACAGGAGGATCTCATGCGGACCAATCAACGGCTGGCCCAACTCTGGCTCGATGCCCTGGCAACGGAGCTCGGAGCATCAGCCGGAACCATCGCCACCTACA
>NZ_JBVVAK010000318.1:1483-3251 GCF_055792825.1 Microvirga sp. GN3 | reverse complement strand
GCATGCGCGCGATCTCGCGCCGTTCAGCCAGGCTCAGGTGGATGTAGGGCAGGGTCATTCAGCCTCCGAGTGCAAACCCATTGTTTGTAACGGAATTCGCACTTCAGAATAGAATCCACCCGCCGGCTAAATAAATTCGCATAATTAGTGTTTTGACAAGAAGTCTGTAACCGGTGCCGTGCCATGATCCTCCGGACCTGGAGGATTGCATGCGGACCAATCAACGGCTGGCCCAACTGTGGCTCGATGCTCTGGCAACGGAACTCGGGGCATCGTCCAGTACCATCGACACCTACACCGATGATCTAAACTGCTACCTTGTCTGGCTTGATGAGAACAGTCTCGGCTTGGACGAGGTCGGCCTGGAGCAGGTGCGGGACTACATCGCCGCTCTCGATCAGCGCGGCTACGCCGGATCGACCATGGCCCGGCGCATTACGGTGGCACGCGGCTTGCATAAGTTCCTGATCGCCGAGGAACTCGGCTCGCGCGATCCCACATCCCATCTGTCAGCCATGAAGCGGGCCCGCAAGCTCCCCTTTGTCTTATCGATCGCCGAAACCGAGGCGCTCCTGGAAACCGCCCACAAGTGTGCAGCCGATCCGTCGGTGGGCCTTTACCGGCAGGCCGGCTATGCGCGGAGGGTTGCTTTGTTCGAGACGCTCTATGCCTCAGGCATGCGCATCAGCGAGGCCCTGTCGTTACCCGCCGATGCTGCGCCACCTGGAACCCGCATGCTGCTGGTGCGCGGCAAGGGCGACAAGCAGCGGCTCGTGCCCCTGCATGCTCGAGCCATTGAGGCGATCGGCCAGTGGCAGAAGCTGGCCCGCGCCTATTCCGGCGGAGCGCCCTCGTCCTGGCTGTTCCATTCAGTCCGCAACGGCAGCAAGGCCCTGACGCGCCAAGCGGCCCTGCTCGAGATCAAGGAGGCGGCTGTGGCGGCAGGCCTCACCAATCCGGATCGGGTGTCACCGCATGTGCTGCGGCATGCCTTTGCCACCCACATGCACTCGGGCGGTACCGACCTGCGCGTGCTGCAGGAACTGCTCGGTCATGCCGGCATCGAGACCACCCAGATCTACACCCATCTCGACACCTCCCGCCTCCACCACATGGTTCGAGACCTCCACCCGCTCAATGAGGGGCAGGAGCAGGACGAGCATCCAGCTCTGCTTGGGAACACAGCTGTGGCAGTGCAGCCCTGATGGTGGCGTATGGTAGAATGACGTCGGACCGCCGATCCGGAGGGTGCGTGATGATCCGAGCCTCATGCCACACTGCCGACAATGCCTTGGCTCTCGAGTTTGACGCGACGCCATGGTTTCGTGAGGCCGATCCGCAAAGCCTCCTACACCTTGCCAGGCAGGACTGGTCCAGCACGTGGATTGCCGACGCCCTGGAGACCCAGCCGGGGTACGAAGGACTGCATCAACTCGTCAGTTATGCCGCCACCCGGCTGCGGGAGGAATCGCTCGAGGATCCCACCTGGGATGCGCTCAACTGCGTCGTCAACCCGTCTGATGCGAGGCAATGGTTGGCCGAGAACAGACCGGAGATCGCGGCAATGGTCCAGGTCCAACACAAGCCCCGGTAATTCAATTCATTGCATCCAGCAGGTCTGTACAGCTCTGTGGGCGGATCGGCACTCCCGACGCTGCGGGCTATTTTGAAGGTGGGCCAGAGCGAGGTCGTAACCCCCAATGCTGGAGCGAGACCGGGTGGAAGTTTTATCGGGCGTCGCAGCCCTCACGGCTAGGCGGGTGTCTCG
>NZ_JBVVAK010000318.1:0-1441 GCF_055792825.1 Microvirga sp. GN3 | reverse complement strand
GCTTAAGCGCCGCGGATCGGCTTGCCCAGGAACATGCGGTCCCACACGGCGTTGCCTGAGAAGGCCAGCTTGGCAGGAGGGTGGCGTCGCTGTGCTGGGCCTCCGCACACGGAGACATCTCATGAGCAAACTCACAGCCTTGATGGGCTTTCTCTTCCTGGCCGTGTCGTCGGCCTGGGCGCAGACCCCTGCCCCGTCCCCGGCGCCCGGCGCTCCTCCCGCGGCCACGGGCGGAGGGATCGCAGACTACTGGTGGATCATCCTGCTGGTGATCATTGTCGCCGCCGCGATCTGGTATTTCTCCCGCAGCCGCAGGGGCGTGTAACCGGGCAGCCGGCAGGAACAGACCCATGGCATCAGGCGTTACTCAGCAGCCCTTTTGATGCTCATGACTGTCTCATCGACATGAACCCGGCTCTGCGCCGGGTTCGTTTTGACTTGGGCTGACTTGCGCCACGAGGCGCTCCAGGGATGCGGTCCCTGAGGCCGTGAGACGTGCCACTCGATTTCCATCGAAGCTCGGATGGTGCAGACCGGCTGGCTGCACTCGTCCCGCACCTCGATGACGACATCGCTGGTCTCGCCCCTTGCGAGCCGGCCTTGGCCAATCGCAGCCGCTGAGCGAGTTGCCGCTTGCACGGCGGAGTCCAGGCTGTCGAACTCAGCGCCCTCATCGTCGTGTACGACCTGTGCGCCATCCAAGATATCAAAATAGTAGCGGGCCACGGCAGTCTCCTCTTGGCCAGCACCGATGCATCAGACGTGGGTTGATGGCGGGCAGTCCGCGCCCCGGCCGAGGGTGCTGTCTGAAACCCTCAGCCGGGGCATCAGTGGAGGGGAAGCCCTCCGACACCTCCAGTGCCATTCACTAGCGACACCAGAGTAGCTGTTCGGGCAGAGCCACCGCCTGCCCGGTGCACGGCTCCTGTCGCGGTCAGGGTAAACAATTCGTGGGTGCCGGATAGCAAGGCGCTCCTCTGGCTTCATCTGGCCAGCGTCTGGTTCCTGATAGATGCAGGCCGAAATATCAGCCTTGAGTATCTCCATCGTGCGAACAGCGACATTTCAACTCGGTTGGCACACGCGATGTCAGGACGAGCGCAGTTATGGAAAGAGATCATCAATCCGTGGCCGGAATCAATCTTCTGTTAACCATACGCGCGCGACTATGCATTGCCTGATCGATCTGGGACAGCGAGCAGGTCTTTCCACGACAACAAGCGGGGCGCGCTCATGCGCCTCGTTTGGTTTCGGTACGCGTTCCAACGCAATTACGGCCTCGTAATCGCGATCACAATCGATTTGCCCAGATTGGGGGAACTGGCATGAATGTTTTGGTTTTTGCTTCCCGCAAGGGCGGTTCTGGAAAGAGCACCCTTGCTGCGCATTTGGGGAGCTATATGGCCGAGCATTCTCGGCCGACGCTCCTGATTGATGCAGA
>NZ_JBVVAK010000317.1:0-3388 GCF_055792825.1 Microvirga sp. GN3 | reverse complement strand
TTCCACTTGCCCTCCAGAAGCTACATTGGCTTCGTGACGGATGAACACAGCGCCTGAAGGGTCTGCAATCAAGTACCAGCGGTCACCGCTTGAGCTTTCGTAGAGCTTACGCACCTTTTTCATGGAGGCTCCTGACAGATCGACATGGCGCGTCCACCGTAACGCATTTCGGCACGGCAGAAAGTGCCCCCTGCGTGGTCGGAAATTTTCCTTATTGGAACTTGAGCCGCATCTTCAAAACGGTCTGGGAAGGGCAAGGTTACCCAGATCAATTTGGGTCTATCAGTTCGACAGGCTCCACGGGATGAATAGTCGAGATGGCATGCTTATAGATGATTTGTGAGCTATCGCCTCGCACAAGCTGGATCGTGAAGCTGTCGAACCATCTGATCTGGCCTTGGAGCCTAATCCCATTCACGAGAAACGTCGTCACCTCAACATTGTTGTCGCGGAGATGCTTCAGGAACGTATCTTGGAGGGATGAGGTAATGTGCGCGGCCATTGCCTGTTCCTATTCTTGAAGGTCCCTGAGCCAGAGCGGAGCATTTGGGCATCGGGACCGGGATCACGTAATGGCTCCTCTTGCGAAGGATTAAAGCTCCTGTTGGATGGCATTCTGCCCGTCAAAGTACGTCTGGAGGATGCTGCTATCCTCTTCGCGTGCGGAGACGTTCAGTGAGCTTGATGCACCATGGGCAACGATCCTCCCATCCTCCAGGTACACACGACCCGCACTCACCACCGTGGCGGAAACAGATTGGGCTATGTGCGAGTGCGGCATGAACTCGGGGAAGAGCAGCGGGAGCAACTCGCCGCCATCGAGTTTGAGCATGACATACTTCATGGCCATGGAGCCCTCCCATTCTAGGCGCGGCAACAGCCTGCGTAGTAAGATAGGAGGCTGTCTGAAATTAACTATGGCCAGTACCCAAATGGCCCAGTTTCTCACCGAAAGGACGTTCCATTGTTTGAAAAGAAGCAGAACTACTCATCCTCAGAAGCCCAGCGAGCTTATGAGCAACTGGATCAGCTTGTTGCCAGGAAGATCATCAATCCACGGCAGGCCGCTGCCTATCGCCGACACATCGCCAGTCGCATTCAAGTCACGCTGAAGCCATCCTATACCCCGCAGGCGGCACGGCGGGCCAAAGCCGAGATTGTGAAGCTGACCGAAGCAGGGACAGTCACCATGAAGTCAGCCGCCGCATACCGGGCGCATATCACCAAGCGTACCCGAGGAGCCTGAACCGCGCGATCTGGAGGGCCTTGGCTCGGAATGCTCCTCAGAGCTTAATTAAGATGATTCCCGTATGTCCGCAGCCCACGTGATCATCCAACTGCCATAGCCTTGGGATCAGTTCATATCGTTGCCAGCCATACCTAAGTGACGCTTCAGTTTCAGCGACGTTGTTATCGGGTATGAATAGGCGCGACATCTGCATCCCGGTTTCTACAGGCTGACGGATCGGGTATCCTCAGCGCACCGGGATAGGGGTGTCGGGAGCACGGAAGGTGGGCAGGCCGTCGTATCTGATGAGCTGAGAGCTCGTGTTGTTATCTGGCCGCCCCTTCGACTGGCCCGGGTGCGCTGCGAGCGCGGATCCGTAGTTGTCGTGTGGCCCACCGGCTCCCGAGGTTCTGTAAACCAACAGGAGCCGGAGATGAGGATCATTGCTCTCGATGTCCATCGTTCCTTCGCTCAGATGGCAATCCTGGAGAAGGGGGTTATCCGGGATGCGGGCAAGGTCGATCTCGAACGCAGCCGCTTGCTGCACTTTGCCAAATCCCTGAAGCCGGACGACGAGGTCGTCCTGGAGGCGACCGGCAACACCAGCGCCATCGTGCGCCTGCTGTCGCCCTTCGTGGCGCGCGTGGTGATTGCCAATCCCAACCTGGTGCGAGCGATCGCCTGGGCCAAAGTCAAGACCGACAAAATCGATGCTCGCGTGCTGGCCAAGCTCCATGCGAGCGGGTTTTTACCCGAAGTCTGGATGCCGGACGAGGAGACCGAAGCCCGCCGGCGCGTTACTGCAGAGCGGACGCAACTCGTCGCACAGATGACCCGGCTCAAGAACCGGATCCACTCGGTTCTGCATGCTCACCTGATCCCGCCTTATCAAGGGAGCTTGTTCTCAAAACGCGGGAGGGCCTGGCTGGAGGCCCTCCCGCTCGCCGAGGATCAGCGTCGGGTGATCCTGCGTCATGCCGGTGAGCTGGATCGGCTTGGCGCTGAACTTGCTGAACTGGATAAGAGCCTCGCCCAGAAAGCTCTCGACGATCCGCAGGTCAGGCGATTGATGACGATCACGGGGGCAAATGCAACTGTCGCGATGAGCGTCCTGGCTGCGATCGGCGACATCAAACGCTTCTCCTCGCCGCAAAAGCTGGTGAGCTACTTCGGGCTCAATCCTCAAGTCCGGCAGTCTGGTGACAGGCCCGCCTATCATGGCCGCATCAGCAAACAGGGTCGGGCTCACGCCCGTTCGATGTTGGTCGAAGCCGCCTGGGTGATCTCCGGCGTCCCCGGGCCGCTGCGAGCCTTCTTTGTTCGCATCAGGAACAAGCGCGGCAAGTCGGTGGCGGCCGTGGCGACGGCCCGCAAGCTGGCGGTGATCGTCTGGCATATGCTGAGCAAAGAGAAGGACTACACCTGGAGCAGGCCCGCGCTGCTGCAGTGGAAATTGCGCTACCTGGAACTGGCAGCAGGCTATCCGTCTCGGCGTGGCGGAAAGCAGAAAGGGGCAGCCGCGGCCTACAGCCACAAGGCGGTGCGGGAGGCAGAACGAGAGATGATCGGCCAGGCCGAGGAAGCCTACCGGCGGTTTGTGGCCACCTGGAAACCGCGATCACCGAAAGGGTGCTCGGGTGCCGCCAATGAGGTGCGACGATCCTAAGCTGCGCGGCGGGATTGCAACCTCACGTCCTGCTCTTCGCTCCGGGGTCACCCGAGCCCGTCAACTATAGCAGAACCAGCCCGGCCAATCCACTTTCGGGAGGGCCAAGCACCTGTGCGCTCTTGCCAATCAGGCAGTTCCAGGCGCCCATCGTCAGGCCCCAACACACTTCACTCCCACGCCGAGCGGTTGACCGCAGACGATCTCAGGACAGTGGCAAAAGACAAAAGATCTCTCTGCTCTCGAAAAAGCGCTTGTCAAATACATCCGTTACATCGGCTAAAACATCCTGGAACGGCGCTCGCAGCCTTAGCGTTACAACTGGTGCAGGTTGCCGACACACCTGCTCGGAGTGTCCTGGAGGGCTCGTATGGTGAACGCATCCGGTCTCAGCGGCCAACCCACGTCTGACAGAGCGGAGCCTCAGTCTGCGGCGTGTCCTCCCGATAACAAGCTGCCCGAGAACTCACAGGAGAACCTCGATGCAAGGCTCG
>NZ_JBVVAK010000316.1:0-3424 GCF_055792825.1 Microvirga sp. GN3 | reverse complement strand
ACCAGCTTGGATTGCGCGACGAACTGCCTCTGTCGTGGTGGCGCTGCCGTGGAGAAGCTGTCCCATAAGCTGTCCCTCCAAGAAGAGATGATCGTATCACCACTTCGTGGGACTGAACATCTAGACACCATCTGCTCCTTGGTGATCTTTGTTGCCGAATTGTTTACCGCAGTCGCGACAGGATGTGTGCTGTGACATGCACCCCGCACGTCAGTTGAAGATCAGGACAGAAATGGGTTGGCCAGCAGGAGAAAGTGCCGCGGCCCGTTACTATTTCGATATCCAGAACGGGAAGCCGCCCATACACGATGACGAGGGCGCCGAGTTCGACAGCTTGGACGCTGCGGTTCAGGCGGCTGTCCGTTCCGCGGCTGAGATTGGAACCAACCGGCTGGCCAAGGGCGATACCAGTGATGTCGTCATCGAGGTGTGGGGCGACCAGAACCAAAGGATCTGCACGGTCACCGCGTCGATGAAGATCGAACGACACGGCTTGTCTCAGCAGGGGCCACACTCCTGGAGTGCGTGAGCCCGGGCGCCTACCATGGAATGCTCTGACAGGAACTTCCCCAAGGAGCGTGATCGTTCGGTGTAGACATCAAGGTCGAGGTATAGGGCATGAAAATTGGCGTTCTGGCGGATTGTCTCACGGCTCTCCTTCGTGGAGAACGGCGCGAGGTCGAAAGCCATGGTACGCCCGTTCTTCTCGGCCACGATCGCCGACCTAGTTCGCGAGCAGTAAACATATCCGTTCTCCTCGCTGAGTGCCCGCCGTCCAGATGAACTCGGGTGGAAGGTCTTCACCCGAGTCTGCATGAGCGTGCCTTCCCCTCCTTTTGTCAAAGGGAGGCAGCCAGGATAGCGAACTCGTCGCAGCCGTCAGGGCGGCAGAGTCCGCGGATAATGTCGGAACGGTCATAGGTCTGGGCGAGGGCTGGGGTTGCGAGCACGAGGGCAAGGGCAACAAGAGGTCTGAGCATCGGGAGCCTTGGGCGCAGAGATGATTAACGAAGTGTCGCCACCCAGGTCGCGCAGGAATGTGACGATTTCAGGCCAAGCTGCCCGTAGCATGTGGCTGAGATATGCGTGATCGCGCATTCGGCCACGAAGAGCTCCAGGACGTTCGGAAGTTCCACCATGCGTTCGGATAGGTTCGAGTGTTTTCGTCCCTATGAGAACCCGAGCGTCAGAAGCACCTTTTCATATCAAGTAATCTGAAGCGGCTTTGGCCTGCTCGCGACCGCCGTCATCAAGGGCCGTGTCGCAGATTCTGCGTGCGTGCGGGTGGAGGACAGCCGGGTCATTTCCATCAACTCATGCCGTACTCGGATCGGAGAGACGCACCGTCTTGTTGAGATGTCACGACCCAAGTCCTGTCCATCGTTTCGTTCAGCAGGCCGCGTAGACCCGACGGCAGGGCGCCATAGAGTTGCCGCATTCCCTAACCGAATCTTACCGTTGCTGGAAAAAGGATAGGAAATGACCAAGGTACTCACGACACTCGGGGCTTCGGTTGTTGCTCTCGGAGCCCTCCTCGGTGATGTCGAGGCCAAAACCGCCTTCTACGAGATCAATGGCGAGCGGTATTCGTATGATACCAACAACCGTCAGCAGACGGCGACTGCCCGTAAGCGGATCGAAGCGGCGAAGACCGCTGAGGCTGCCACAGCGCAGGCGACGGCAGAGCGTGCGAGCAATCCCTTGGTCGCGATCTTCGGGTCGCAGACACAACGGGAGGCTGCAGCGGCTCAGGCGCAATTACAGCAGATCATTGCGGAACAGGAGGCGGCGGCTGGCAAGCGCCAACGGGCCGTGCAGGCCACCAAAGACGAAAGTGCCGCAAAACCCGCCAATGAGCAGGCTGGAGAGACCGCACGCGTCAATGAGCGTGCGCCCGCGGCCGCAGTGGCTATCGCGGCAGCTCAACCAGCAGCAACCCGTCCAGTGGCGCCGGACCCCCGTGACCCTGCTGAACCTACCCGACCTGATAGCCCTTCGAGGGCCGCAATCAGGGTGATCTCCCTTGATGTCGAGACCGGCATCAAAACGGTCATCCGAGTGGATGGATCGATCCATGAGGAGCTCTTCGACCCGAGCGTTCTGTCGACGCTTGATCCGGCGCCCCGGTCTGTTGGCTCTGCAAGCAATGCGACAGGTGCCGATCAGTCACCCAAGGTCCTGCCGGATGAAATGACTGGTTCCACCAGCGTCCATGAACTGACGCTTGGGCAGCATGCCGGGACAGACCCACGCAGCAGACCTCTGTCGAACTAGACAAGATCGAGGTTGGGGCATTCATGGTGCCGCGACAGACCTGCGGCTGTGTGGCACCATGGCAATGATGAACGAAGCGATCTCGCTATTTCGGCTGGATAGCCGCGAGGTTGCATGATCGCGGGAATTCATCGCATGACATCACGCGGCGAACCGGAGATTCCCATGTAACCAGATACCCTTGTGACCTGGTTTGAGCGGCTGAGCGGCAGACAGTTGGTTCCGGAAACGCTGATGGGCATCAACCAGCAACCGCAGCTTTCGAGCCATTGGCTGCAAGCTTGCGGTCCGATCGACAACCAGCGCCTCCGCCGCAGCGTGGAGGTCTCCAGTTGCGGCCTCAATGCCGGGATTCCGTTCAATCAGAGCCATCAGCTCTATCAGCTGCTGTTGCAGGCTGTACAAAGCCGCTTCTCCGCCTCCGTGCTGGATCACCAGCACGATCGGGTCAAGCCTGCCGAGCATCTCGTCGACCGCATTCTCAAATGTCGCTTCCGTCATGGATATCATCTCCAGAATTCGAATCGGAGGATTCATCTATTGGAAGGCTGACCCACTTGGATTGCGGACTGGTTAAGCGGCCTCGAGCACCGCAGATTGGACGCTCTACCGTTTCCCGTTCGATGCTTCTGATGCCCGGCAACTGCCCTTCTCTCAGACTACGACAAATGAAATCTCAATCCCGCCGAGCTCTCGCTCATCAGAGGCAAGGAGCCTGAGAACGACCTCTATGTGGTCCTCGGCAAAAAGCTCGCGATGGGTGAATCGGCGGTGCTCGCCATCAGAATGCTGGGGTCTGGGTGCTCCTTCAATGGGAACCAGCCCGGTCGCACTGATTTGCGCCTCCTGAACGAAGCGGACAGAGGCTATAGAGAGAACTTTCTCGATCTGCAAGGACGCGCTTCGGGCAATCGTCACAGTCACTGACGACCCAGAAGGGTCGGGTTCCCACCTGCTGGAACAATCGCACTTGTCCTGCGAGCAACCCCGTCACTCCGCTTGCTCCCGATCCCAAGTGATCCAACCCTAAGTGGTGCATCCGGTAAGTCATGCCGCCCTCGGTAGGAGGGCGATGCCGGGCGAGCGGCGTGGGCGATGCCGGCGGCGTTGGCCCCAGACGAAGGGATGGCGATGCGCATTCCAGTAGACG